>CAVHDO010000007.1:0-30538 GCA_963634795.1 Oscillospiraceae bacterium | reverse complement strand
GGGAAAGAAAGGAAATGAAGTGCTGTAAGGAGCTCCGTGGGGAAACTCCCCGCATGACCCGCGCCGTCAGGCGCATGCTGCAAAGCAGCATAACTTCACATAAAAAAAGCCGCGAAAAAATGAAAATCATTTTTTCGCGGCTCTTTTATCGTACCATTTCCCAAATCGTCTTGGCAAAGAATATCGCCAAGACGAGCGGGATGAGTTTCTTCACCGATCCCGCGCCGTTTCTTTCAAAATATTTCACGCCGAAATAATTGCCGGCGATATTGCAGGCGCCGGCGATGAGGCCGAGCTGCCAGAGGACGTTTCCGTGCCAGATAAAAACGGCAAGGGCGGCGGTGTTTGTCGTGAGGTTGATGACTTTGGTGACGCCGTTCGCTTCGGTGACGCGCATGTGGGCGACGCCGGTCAGGAGGAGCAAGAGAAATGTCCCGGTGCCGGGGCCGTAGAAGCCGTCGTACAGGCCGATGCCAAGCGCGGAGGCAGCCGCGAGACAAATCGTTTTCAGCTCTCCGAAGGGCGGCGCGTCGCTCTCAATGGATTTTCGCGTCATGACGTAGGCGGCGGTGAGCGGGAGGACTATCAAAATAATCACGCGGAAATAGGCGGGATCGATGAAGAGGGCGAGGTTCGCGCCGGCGGAGGAGCCCACGATGGCCGCCGCGACGCCGAAGAGCGCCGGACGCCAGGAGACGTAGCCGTTCATCGCGTATTTCACGGTGGCGAGCGTCGTCCCCATCGCGGAGGAGAGTTTGTTCGTCCCGAGGACGTAGGGAATCGGTAGGCCGCTCATGAGGTAAGCGGGCAGGGAAATCAGTCCGCCGCCCCCGGCCACGGCGTCGACAAAGCCCGCCAGAAAAACCAGCGGGCAAATGAGAGCGTATTGAAAAATTGAAATGTCCATCGTTTCTTGTATTTCCAAAATCAATTGTTTTTCAGATTCTTGATGAAAGCGTCCCGATCCCGCACCGCCGCCGCATCGGAGGCTTCGACGGCCATGTCTTCCATCGCGTAGGAGAGCGGGCGTTTGCTTTCGTCGGGCACAAGGAGCAGAAGGCCGCGATAGGAATCGCCGTCGCGATAGAGGAAACCTTTGACGTAGAGCGGCAGGATGAGGCCTTCCGAGGAGAAAGTCAGGCGTGCGCCGACGGTGTAGAGAATGGATTTCACGCCGGAGACGCGGCGAATCGGCTCCAAATCGGTGAGCGTCGTCTGCAAATTCGCACCCACGCCGGGCGCCACGGAGTCCACCCAATCAGAGACGGAGCGAAGCAGCGCACGGTGCAGCGGCGAGGCTTCATCGAAAAAAGCTTTATTGACTTCGGACAGGCCGCGATACGTTTCTTTCGTGAGTTCGTAATGAAAAAACGGCGCAAGCGCGGTGTGATCGGCCGCGGAAATATCCGCCTCGAAGACGTAGCCGGCCATGACGGGATCCGTTTCCCGTCCCTGCATCAAAAGTTGCCACGCTTGGTAGGGCAGCGTCTCGCCGCGAAAAGAAATCTGCCGCGCTCCCGAGAGGGCGGTGAGCGTCATCGCGGGCGGCAAGACTTTTTTCGCCGCTTCCGGCAAGGACTCGGCGGCCGAAACCGGCAGGGCGAGCACCAGCGCCAAGAGGCACGCGAGGCCGTATTTCCTCTTCATACGCCGCTCCTTTCTATGCGATAGAGCGCTTGCAAAATGGATTCTTCCAGCACTTCGGCGGATTGATGGCTGCCGAGAAAGAGAAGAAAATCGTAGCGCCCGGACGGCGTGCGATACAGGACGGATTCATACCACGAGGGCGTGACGAATCCGTCGTCGCCGGTCAGCGTGAATTTCACTTTTTGCTGCCAGCGCACGGTGCCGTCTTGGTTGTGAAACGGTTTCCACGACGAGGCGTCCAAAATGCGGAGCTTCGGCGCCGGGCCGGGTTTGTCCTCCGCCGCCGCCAATGCCTTTTCGCGGAAATCTTCCAGAAATACGGCGTGCGTCGCCGGATCCCATTCCACGAGCCGCGCCGCGTCATCGGAAAAGGCGTGCTCCCAAAAATTCGCCTCTTTCTTGGCGCTTTTCGGAAACAGGGTGTCGCGGTCGCCAGAAAAGGCGAAAACGAGCATCGTGTACGTCCCGTGCGCATTTTCTTTCACGAGCTGCCAGACGCGGAGATTGTCTATCGCCGATTTTCCTTTTTCATTTCGGAGTCGCATCCCGTCGGGGACGGTCAGAAAACGCAAGAGTGCCGTCCGTTTCGTTTCCTTGTACGTCGGGCTCTCCATGCCACGGCGAATCATCGAAAGAACGGCTGTCCCTTTCGCGTCCGTCACGCGGATATTCTCGAAAGGAAACGAGCCCAGCCCGTCGACGGAGAGCGTGTCGGCCATCGCCAAGGGCGCGACCGAAAGCGCCGCCGCGAAAAGAAGCGCCGCCGAAATTTTTTTCATTTTAGCGGCCCGCCGCCGTGATGGCCAGCGCATCCGATGCTTTGATTAGCGGATCTTTTTCGTTGTCGGCCGAGAAGGTCAGAAGGAAGCGATAGCCCTCGTCTTCCTGCCAGACGTACGCTTTCACATACATCGGAATGACCCAGCCGTCCGCGTACAAATAGAGACGGACACCGGTCGTCGCGATTCGGGTGGGTGCGCGCAGCAAATGGAGCGATTCCACGGCGCGAAAATCTGCATAGGCAATCGAATACGGGACGTCCTTTCCCGTCGCGGCGCGAATATCTTCCACCGCTTTCAAAATCCCCATATTTACCGAGAGAGGAAGTGTGGACAATTTCATGTTGAATTTTTTTAGCGCATCAACACACTCTTTCCCAACATTCCCATTCTCATCCGAAGCGAAAACGCCGGCAAACTCTTCCTCAATTTCCGGGGCATCACTCATAAAAGAGATCACCTGAGCCGTCATATCGACATCTTTTTGAGATAACCAAATCTGTCCCATGGAAAGCGGCTCTCCCGATTTCGGATTTCGCATAACGACAAACTCCGCATCATCTGAAAGTTTTAAGTTTTCCGAAAGCCCCGGGCACACAGTAAAATTCCACATTGTGTCCAATTTTGTGGTTTTCGTTTTAGGGGATGCAGATGCCGAATACCCCCCGCTCCCCGATACAATAGTTCCTTCCGCTATCGCCTTTTCAAGAGCGGCCTTCTCCTCCTCATCCTGCTTCTTCATATTCGCTAAAAAAGTTACTCCATCTGCTGGATTTTGATTCCCCAAACGCACCAAATCCACAAAATCTTCCGCCGCCGCCGGCAGGACGGAGCACGCCAAAATCCCCGAAAGCGCCAGTCGCATCCACTGTTTCTTCATGCTCATTTCATCTCCCCCACCGCCGCATTCAAAATCGGCTCAAAAATTTCTCCGGCCGTCTGATTGGCGAAAACGAAGCTGATTGTCTTCTTTTCTCCGCTCTCCGTATTCATCCAATACAGAAACAGCGGCACACGAAGCCCTTCAAATTCCGGCGTCATGACAATCTTGCCGCGCCGATAGGAAATCCCGTGCGAGCGGCCGGATTTTGTCGCCGTTTCCTTGATCGTCGCCTCCCACTTCTTGAATTCATCCAAAAGTTCTTGGTTTTCTTTAGAACCCGATGCTAAAAACGCCTCCTGGTTCTGCTCCAACAGTTCCTTTTGCTCCTCCGACAGCTTGACATCACAGGGAATCGATAGCGCAATTGCCATGTGCATCACGCCATCCTTCATCGTGCGCAGCTGATAGAAACGGCTGCGTTGCATGATGTCCGTGGCCGACGCGGCAACAGCTTCGGCCGTCTTCATATCCCTGTCCTTAAAGAAATCCGCTTCCTTCATACCTTTGGTCATCCCTGTCAGAAATTCCGGATCCGACAGAAATGTCTCCGCGACTTTTCCTAAATAGCCGTCGTGGCCGTTCCAAACCGTGACGTCCTTTCCGAGCGGGAGCGTCTCGCCGAGCGGCAAGACCCAATCGTCCGCCGACGCGGAAACGCCCGTCAACAGTGCCAAAGACAGCGCCCATGCGCCGATTTGTTTTTTCATACGCACACCTCTTTCATTTTAAGATTAAGCTTTTTCCTTTTTGATACGTTTCTTTATTATATCATCTTTCAGCGCTTGCAGCGGGTCCGACAAATTGATTTCCACGGCTTCCGGATTCCAGAGCCGCTTCGTTTCCGGCCACAGTGTCTCCGCCTCTCGCGCCGCATAGGCGATGGTTTCCGAAAGCGTGGGAAGCGTCCGCACCTCGCCGCAGACAACAATCGGCTGCAAAAGCGAGCGCGCCGTGTACGTCCCCGCCGCCAGCGATTTTTTCCGCCAGCGGGCCTGCTCCGTCGTGAGAATGAAATCGTCGCCGCCGGGCAGAGTTTCCTCTGAAAGACACATGAGATCCGTGATGATTTTTCCGCTGTCCTTGTGATAGAAACGCCACACGTCCTTCACGCCGGGATTCGTGATTTTTTCGATGTCATTGGAAATTTTCATCACGGGCTCCCACGAGCCGTCCGCATTTTGGCGCGCGCACATTTTGTACACTCCGCCCAAAGCCGGCGTCCCGTCCGCCGTGATGCAGCGCGTCCCGATGCCCCAGGACGACACCGTGCAGCCCTGCTCCTTGAGCGACGCGATCGCGTATTCATCCAAATCGTTCGAGCCGGAAATAATGGCGTCCGGAAAACCCGCCTCGGCGAACAGTTTCGACGCTTCCCGCGAGAGATACGACAAATCCCCGCTGTCGATCCGAATGCCGTATTTCGCCGGCAGCCGCCCTTCTTCGCGCAGTTTCCTAAAAACAGCAATCGCATTCGGCACGCCGCTTTCCAGCACGTGATACGTATCGGCGAGCAAAATCAAATTGTTTCCGTACAAATCCGCGTACTTCTGAAACGCTTCCGCCTCCGTCGGGAAACTCATAATCCAGCTGTGCGCCATCGTCCCCAGCACAGGAATGCCGAAGCGTTTCCCGGCCTCCACATTACTCGTCCCGTCGAATCCGCCGATCATCGCCGCCCGCGCGCCCCAAAGCCCCGCGGAATGCCCCTGCGCCCGCCGCAGTCCGAACTCCATCAGCGTATCCTTCGGCGCCACCGTCCGAATCCGCCGCGCCTTCGTCGCAATCAAACTTTCGTGATTCAAAATCATCGACAGCGCCGTTTCCAAAATCATCGCCTCGGCCGTCGTCGCATGAATCCGCATCAAAATCTCGCCCGGAAACGCCACCGTCCCCTCCGGCATGGCGTAAATGTCGCCGGTAAAGCGAAAATTTTTTAGATATTCCAAGAAACCGTCCGCAAAAATCCCCAGCGAACGAAGATAGGAAATATCGTCCGCGTCGAATCGAAACCGCGACAAAAACTCCGTCAAATGCGCGATCCCGGCCACCACCGTATACGCCCCTCCGAACGGATTGACGCGATAAAATCGATCAAACACGACGCGGCGCTCATGCTGCCCAAGCAAAAACAACCCGTTTGACATCGTGAGCTGATACAAATCCGTCACCAAACCACCGGCGCGCATGATGAGTCCTCCTTGTAGCAGACTAAATTTTTATGAAACATAGAGAGAAAAAGTGCACAGTACACAGTGCACAGTGCACAGGTTGACGTGCTTGGCTTGTTGCGTCAGGCGCGAGATAGCTTGGAGCCTGGAGCTTGGAGCCTGGAGCAGATAGCGGTGTCGCTTCGCGACATTTTATATTGCGCCTTCGGCGACCCATCATCCGGCGCTTCGCGCCACTGACAACCGTCCACTGGAAGGTTGTCTCCAAAGGAAGGCTTAATCGGTGGCGGCCTCCGGCCGCATTTTTATAAAAAACGCGCGTAGGGCCACAAATCAAGCCCTCTTTATTGGAAGAGGGTGCCCGAAGGGCGGGTGATGGGATGCCAAAGGCATATAAAAAAATCATCGCCGCAGGCGATACCTCTTTCGTCTGACATCTGACCGTCTGACGTCTCTACCTCGCCTGACGACACCGCTTTTTTGTGACTCCCTCGGCGAGCTCGCTGTAAGGAGGCCCGCCTGTGCAAAATTCGCCGAGGCCCGCGCCGCTATTCCCGGAAAAGCAGAGCGCCGAGGGGCGCCGACGCGTCTCGCGGCCTTGCGTGGTAAGAATGCGTCATGACGTAAAAGTTGCGCGTATCGGTGACGTTAGCATTGGCAAGGCCGAGCGGCGGCGCCCCTGAGCGGCGGCGAATTTTGCCCTGGCGGCGGTTTCTTTCCTTTGCTTCGTTTCCTTTCTTTCCCGGGAAAGAAAGGAAATGAAGAAGCTGTAAGGAGTTCCGTACGAAAGAACGAAAAAAGACACGCGCCGTCAGGCGCATTTTGCGTAGCGAAATAATCCCGCACCGAAAGGTGCAAACAGAGATTCATCAAAAAGGACTCGCGCCGAAGGCGCATGCTGCAAAGCAGTATATCCCTCACACCACCAGCTGCCAAGCTAAAAGTTTCACCCCGCGCGCCGCGCGAAAGCATTTTTTCAGCGCCGAACGGCGCTTAAAAAATACTCTCGCCCCCGGCGCCGAACACCTTCATCATCTTCTGAAAGACCGAATCCCGGTCTTCCGTAAAATACCCAAGGTAGAGCGCGACGGTATTTTCTCCGTCCGGCTCCACGGCGCTGTCCGTCCCGTACGCCGTGTGATCGGCCAAGAAACGCCCGTCCATCGGCGTGAAATCCGCCGAAAGCCCCTCGAGCATCGCCGCGGCAAACGGCGCAATGTCTTCTGCCAAGATCGGTTTCCCTGCCGTCGAACCGGCACGCGTCAAAATTTTCTCCGTCATGCGCGCCGCTTCGCTTGCCCCCGTTGCCAACTCGAAAGGCGCCGTGAAGACATTCTCGATTTCCAAATAAGCCAGCCCGGCCAGGAAAGCGTACAGCGAGAACACATCTTCTTCCCGCACGCCGCCGCGGCGCAAATCCACGACGTTTCCGTCGATTTCATCCAGCGCCACCGAAGCACCCGCGCAAAGCGTCGAAAGGACGCGCCAGCCGACCGTTTTCCATTCCGCCTGCCCCGCCGCGCACAAATCGTCCCAAGCGCGGAGCAAATCATCCTGTTTCAACAAAAGTTCTTCGTGCGCGCCGTCCGGGAAACGGAAATAATGCGCGGAAAATTGAGCGTGGCTGTTCGCCTTTTCAATGAAATTTGTCGGCGCGCCGGCCTCGCCGAGTTTCGCCATCAAATACGCGGGCGGCACCCCCATATCGATGAGCCCGCCGACGAGCATATCCGGCGTCAGACGCCCGTAGGCGCGAATAAACAGTGCTTTCATCCCTTCACATCCTCTCTTTGCCGGCCCTTCCCCGGCCCATCCTCCGCCACGGCGACATTGGCCGTGCCGAATGTTTTCATTTCATTGAGCATATCCAGCGCCGCGTCCAAGAGCGAAAGTCCCAGCGCCGACCCCGTCCCGGCCGCGACCGTCAAATCGTAATGCAAAAATCCTTTCAGCCCCAAGTGCCGCATCTGCATCAAATGCACCGGCTCGTCGGAAGCCACGGACGGAAAAATGAAATTTTTGATTTCCGGATAGACGGAAACGGCCGCCAAGACCGCCGCGCCCGTCACCGCGTTGTCAAATACAATCATCATGCCGCGCCGCGCCGCCCCGACGACGAGGCCGAAGAGCATCGCAATCTCCGCCGAGCCGACCTTCGCCAGGACGCCCATCGGATCCTCGGCGAAATCGCCCACGTCCGATAGCCGAATCTGGAAACCGCCATGCTTCGAGGCTTCCTGCAATTCATCTTTCATGACGGCCGCCGTCACGGACAGAGCCGACAGCATCGCGCGCTCCCCGATATTTCCGAGCCCGACGGCTTCCACACCCTGCGGCGAGAGCGTCCCCGCGACGGACATCCCGAGAGAAATCGCCGCCTTGACCGCTTCCTCCGTCATCGCGCCGCCCGTTTTCCGCGTGCCGCGACACACTTTTTGCGACAAAAGTCCCGCTTGATCGGAGAGATCTTTTTCAAGACCCACGTCAATCACGTACACCGGCGCCCCCAAATCCCGCGCCAAAACCGACACCGGCGCGCCGCCCTGGCAGACAAGGCGCGTCTCCGCTGCCGACAATTCTCCGCGCGTGCGATTCTCCCCGTCGACCGCCGTATCCCCACACGCAATCACAATCGCTTTGGAAATCGTCTTCGGACGCGGGTTTCCCGTAATCGCCGCCATGCGAATCGCCATGTCTTCAAGCTGCCCCAAAGAATGCAGCGGCTTAATCAAATTATCCACATAGAGGCGGCACGCTTCGGCCACATCTTCACGAAGCTGCGGAATGTCACTCATACACTCACCCCCGCTTCTTCGGCCGTCACGCACTCGCGATACATGGAAATCGCGCGATCGAGCATCCGTTTCTGAATGCCCGCCCCGACCGATTCTCCCAGCCGGAAATCCAAATCGATGTACTCCGAAAGTCCCAGCGCGCGAAGCGATTTCTGATGCGCTTCCTCCCGCGACAAATGCGACGCCATCAAATATTCGGCGGACAGCGGGCAGAGCGAACGCGCGATGAAAGCCGCGGCCGTCGTATTGAAACCGTCGATGATTGTCATGGCCCGATGCGCCGCCGCGCCCAAAATGACGCCCGCCATGCAACCGAATTCAAAGCCGCCGACTTTGAAAAGGACATCCAGCCCATCCGTCGCATCCGGCTGATTCACATCGAGCGCGCGCTGCACGACCTCGACTTTCCGCGCCAGCCGCTCATCGGAAATATTCGTCCCGCGCCCCGTCACCTCGATGGCGTTCCAATGATTGAACGCGCCCAAAATGCACGCGGCCGATGTCGTATTGGAAATACCCATCTCGCCGATGGTAAAGACGCGATAGCCCTCGCGCACTTTTTCTTCGGCGATTTCGATTCCGATTTCCATCGCGCGCACCGCATCCCGCCGCCGCATCGCCGGCCCTTCGGAAATATCGTCCGTGCCCCACGCGATTTTTTTATCCAAAAGTCCCGCGACGTCACTCATATCCGCTGCGATTCCCACATCGACAATCACCATCGACAGCCGCCCAAAATGCGCCATCGCATTCGCCGACGCGCCGCCCGCCGCATACGCACGCACCATGCCGACCGTCGTCTCCTGCGGATACGCGGACACTCCTTGCCGATACACGCCGTGATCCGCGCACGCAATCACCATACAACCGCGCGGCACCTCCGGCATCGCATCGCCGACGACACCAATATAGCGCGTCACCATCTCTTCCCATTTCCCCAAATTCCCCATGCCGAGATACAAACTCTTCCAGCGCAAAGCCGCCGCGTTCATCGCATCTTGATCGAGCGGAGAAATTTTGGCTATCGTTTCTTCCAAAAGACTCATGATTTCCTCGGATAAAAATTTCACAAAAATATTTACCTTATATTATAGCAAATTTTGAAAGAAACGAAAAAATTTTTCCAAGAAACCTCTCCAAAGCCGGGAGCCGCGAGCCGGGAGCATGGAGCATGGAGCTTAAAAGCGAAAGCGCTTCGCGCATTATTATAAAAAACGCCGCAGGCGATACTACTTTCCACTCCAAGCTATTCATCGCGTAAGGAGGCCCGCCTGTGCAAAATTCGCCGGCTCCGCGCCAATAAAAGTGAGCAGTGAGTAGTGAGCAGTTAGCAGTTAGCAGTGCAGGTACGCGCTTCGCGCATTTTTTTATATAGCGAGAACCACAAACGCCTCAAAACCCAAGCAAGAAAAAGCTCAGCCAACTACTAATTGCTCATTGCTAACTGCTAACTGTCTTGCCCTGGCGGCGGTTTCTTTCCTTTGCTTCGTTTCCTTTCTTTCCCGGGAAAGAAAGGAAATGAAGTGCTGTAAGGAGTTCTGCGGGGAAGCTCCCCGCATGATTTCACATAAAAAGAGCCGCGAAAAAATGAAAATCATTTTTTCACAGCCCCTTTCAAGCCTTTTCAAACCTTTCAACCTCATATACTCTTCTGCAAATAGAAATGAAATCCCCCGCCGCGATCGAAAACTTTTTTGGAATCGATATACGGGAATCCCAGCACCGCTTTGGCGTACCAAGTCCCATTGGTCACTTCGAGACCGATGCCGACGCTCGCCGCCCTTGCCCATTCATCCCGTATGGAATAACTTTTACAAGCCATTCCGTAATCCCAGAAAAGAAAACCGCGTACCTTCCTGTGATCGTCACTCACCGGAAATCCGTATTCAAAACTCGCCAGCCAACCTTTATCGCCGGAAAGCACGCCTTCTTGGAAACCGCGAATCGTTGAAATTCCACCCAATGTAAATTGCTCTGTCGTCGGAAGATCTTTGTGCGCGGTGTATTGCCCGACAAAACGCAATGAAAGATATTGGTCCTTGGGCAAATTTTGCCGACGCATCAAAAACGCGCTGTAATACGACCCATTCTTTTCCTTGTGCTGGCGATTATCGTCACTGTCGTAGCCGGTCACGCTCCCCATGAAGAACCAAAGCCCGCGCCGATCGAAAGACCGTTGGCTGATTCCGAATTTCACCGTTTTCGTCTCATCATCGGCATAAGGCAATCCCGAATAAGTCGAAGCAGACCATTTCTTGTGTGTTTCCAAGAAAATGTCCGTCTTGATACGCGATGTCGTGCGGAGCGGATGCGAAATCGAAAGCCCGAGATCATTGGAATTCGCTTTCAATCTATTTCGGAAAACCCCGTGAATAATATTCACCAAATTACGGGAATAGGAAACGGACATTCTCGTCCCGCGCGTCCCAATCGGCGTGTCATAGAAAACGGAGCCGCCCCAGATTCCCTGGGTCCAGAGCGGCATGACGGCCAACGCCGCGTCGCGCCCGCCGATGCCGCGGTATTCGTTATACATCCCGAGACGCGTGCGCCCGCTCTCCGATTGTCCCGCATTATCGACGAAGAAAAAACTTGTGAGCGGATTTTCTTTTTCTTCCAGCGTGAGATAGAGATCAGACGTGCCTTCCTCTTCTCCCGGCACCAACTCGGCGCGAATCTGATACACATTCGTGGAGTTGTAGCGAAGCAAATCATCCCGCAGCCGATCCACATTCACCAAAATACCCGGCGTCGCGCGAATCCGATCGCGAATCGTTTTTTCGGAAATACGCCGGTTCCCCGAAATTTCCACTTTCCCGAATGTCCCTTCGATGAGGCGGATGTAAACGATACCATCCTTCACCGTCTGCGGAGGTAAGACCGCTTGCGCCGTCGGGATTCCTTTTTTGACGTAAAGCGCGTTCAGCCGATCCACCATGGCTTGGAGCTCGGAGACATTGCTCACGCCCGCTCCTTTAAAGCGGACCGCTTCCTGTATTTCCTCATCCGTCAAAATTTGGGAATCGGTGACACGAATCTCTTTCACTTCAAAGGAAAGCTCCGTCGCCGGTGTTTCTTTCTTGGACTCACGAACCGTCAGCGGTGCCGTCTTTTCGCGAGTCTGTTCTTCTCGGCTGTATTTGTAATACGCCATCATGGCCTGCTGATCCTCGGCACTCCGTTGCGCCTGCCGCGCGACATCCTCAACGGACGGTTCCGCATTCGCCACATACCCCGCCTGCGCCAAAAGTACGAATAGAAGTAAGAGCGCGCCGACTTCTCTATTATTTCTCATGGCGTCCTCCTTTGCTTTCCGTTACGCCCGACCCACAGGATGATACGATTCTGCTTCGGAAACGCGCCCGAAACGAATCCCGCCGGACACATTCTTCTTTTCCTCTTCCTCTTCCTGTTCCGCATCTTTCGCACCAAGCCCACGCAAGCCATATAGACTGCGCTTCATTATCTCATGCGCCGTGAAATCAGGAGAGTCTCCATTGATCAAAATCCCGCCGTCGACTCTCGTGAAGGGTACATCGGTATCGATGCTGATGCCCTTGAGACGCAGATTCCCGATCCATTCCGCCAATCCGTTTGCCGGATTTTTCTGTAGCGAGAAATACACGCGCTCTGTCTGCATCGTGCTGTCTCCGCCAAGCGCCGTATTGGACAGACCGATATCATCGATGCCGGTGAAATTAAGCTGCTCAATCGCGCTGTTTTGGATCGTGACGGCGCCGGAAGATGTCGTGTGAATCCCGGCGTGATGCGTCTGCTTTCCACCTTGTCCGTGAATGGAAACGGTGAGCTCCTTCGCCTCGCTTTGGAGATCGTCAATACCTAGATTATCCGCCGTAATATCTGCGTGAGAATCAGTTTTCACCGTATCCGCTTCGACCGTTTTCCCACTAAGCGTCAAATTCCCCGTCGCCGAAAGGACGGAACTGCCTTTTTGACTGACGTCGAAACCTTCCGCCGCCACATCACCGAAGAAAATGCTTCCCGAATGCCCTACACCCGTCGTCTCCGAACCCTGTTTGTTCGTGTCGACACCATCCAGTTTCTTCACATGCTGCTTGTCCGTCAGATGAATATTCTCACCGGCCGTCATCGTTACATCGCCGGAAGAAATTGACGCATTGGATCCCATCGTCTCGATAGAACCCTGCGCATTCATATTCAGCGTGACAGACTGCGAACGATTGACCGAAATATCTTTTCCAGACGTCATAGCCAGCGTCTTCCCAATTTCCGAATCCAACACCGTCATCGAATCGCCGGACGAAAGCGTCGCATCACTCCCTGTCGTAAGTTTTTTCGCTGAAAGCGCCTTGCCCGCGTTCACGATGAGAGCATCAGCTACATTCGCTTCATCTAATCTGACGGCGCCTTGGCTCTCCACACGACTGCTCTTCGTAGCCGCGAGCTTCTTCACAGACAAATCTTTGTCCGCCGTCATCGTGACCGATCCGGTCTCCGCCGATGCCGTCAAATCTGTTCCAGTCGCACCGTTTGCGCCTACATATGTCACATCGTTCTTCGCAAGTAGACTGCTATCGGAAAGAGACGCACTATTTCCACTATTCGCAACAGAAACGCTCCCATTCGCTGCCATCGCGTCCATCCCCGTGACGACGCCGCTATTCTTGACCGTCACATCACCAGAATTCGCCGTGAAATCCGCATCGGCAATCTGCCCCTCATTCGTAAGGGTAAGACCGCTTCCTGCCTGACCACTGATAAAGGTACCGCCACTCACGTTTCCGTCTTTCGTATTATAAACGGACAACGCATTCGTCCCGGTAAACGTCCCGTCCGAAATATTCCCGCGATTCGTAAGCGTCAAATCCGCCGCAGAAACGGCTGTATCCTCCGACCCCAAATCTCCGGAAATCGTAATGTCGCCTTCTCCTTGTGCATTAACGATCATCTTACCCGACGTCGTGCTTCCGTCTTCCGCCTTCGTTCCCGTCACCTTCATACCGAGCGAAGAAGATTTTGCAGATTGCCCTTTGATATCCTTAGCCCCATCAATAGCAATGTTTTCGCCTTCGATATTGACGTAGGTCGTGCCAGTCTCCGCGCCTTCCGATTCGTCGTCGTTCCCAGAGACAGCCAAGAGACTGTGTCCGTTCAAATTCAAAGAAACATCGCCTTCAGAAGCATAAACCGTATTGATGATGAGATTGCCATCTTCTTTGGAAATCGCAACGCCATCCTTCGCACGCGCCGTGAGGACGCCGCTACCGGTGACGGTCACATCTTTAATTGCACCGCTGCCCGATTCAAGAACCATATCCCCATCAGAGCCTGCCTTGATGCCCGCTAAATCTCCGGACGTTTTTAAGCGAATTTCATCGGCGCCGAAGAAGGTACTCCCTTCTTTATAGCCGCTCGTCCCGACAAGATACACAGCCCCTTTATCCGCCATCGCCGTCATGACGCCCGTCGTTTCCGCATCAATCGGACGGACGGTAGAAAGCGTGACCAGATCGCCGTCAATCTTAAAATCGCCGCGCTCCGCCGACGAAAGAGCCAAAAGCTGCGTGGACGTCAAACTCCTCAAGTCGGAAATATCGATGGTCATCCCCGTCTTCTTTTCGCCAATATTACCCGTATGCGCTTCACTGTTTTTTCCGGTTGCCTTAAGCGTAATTGACGCACCGGAAACATGAGGCGTCTCCTTGAGCGTCGTATTCGTATCGGTAATGCCTTCTTTGATACCGCCTGACGTGAACGAAATAAGAAGCGCTTTCGCAGATGCCGAAGAACCCACAAGACACGCCGCCTTCTCATCCGCCGTCAAATACGTATCGGTCGAAAGCGCATCCTTCTTGAGCGACGCATTCCCGTAAATCGTCGTGTCCGTCGAATCTGCAATTGATTTCGTATACGCCTCGACGCCCTCCTTCGTCCATTTATCGACGCCGAGCGCCACAAGCTCATCGTACCGCTTCTGCCTATCTGCCACATACGTCGCAATATCTGCATCCGTCATCCCGCTATTTTTGAGTGAGTCCTTCGTCACGTCATCCAGCTGATATTTCCCCTCCTTGACAAAAGCCGCCATGCCCGTATACTCGCTGTATTTCCCGTACACTTTCGCCGTGAGCAAATCTTTCTGTTTCTGGATGGTCGTACTTTCCCCTTCCAAAATCGCTTCATTCGCCCAATGCAGAAGTTTTTCCGTCGCGCTCGCATTGTCGTAATCCGTGAAATTATTATCGAGGAAACTGCCGTTTGTCTTGAGCGTCACGTTACCCTTTTCGGAAATGACGCTGTCGATGTAAAGATCGCCGGATGTATTTTCAATGTTAATATCACCATTGGCGCTCGCCTTGAGACCATAATCAGCCCCTTCCGCTTGCCCCGTTTTCACTTGGAAAGACGCTGCATCCGCCCCACGAATCACGCCGCCAGAGACAAGCTCGACGCGATTTCCGTTCATGACGGCATTCACCTTTTGCAGAATATCTCCTCCTTCAGCTTGCACGACGGCCGTCCCACCGGCTGTAACATTGCCTACATTAACAGAGCCCCCGAGTACATCGACGCCGAAATTCTGCTCCGCCGTTCCGGAAACGCTTGTCGCATCCGTGCGAATCAGCGCCTCTTTCGTCCCGGCATTTTCTGTCGCAGTAAGCTCCAGACTGCCCGTCTTAACATAGCCCGCTTTCGATTGTTGGACGATATTCTTCCCGCTCAAAGCCGTCTTGCCGGCTCCGTTTTGAATCATCCCATTCAAATAAATATTTTGGCTACCGCCCTTGACATCGATAGTGCCGCCGTTCGCATTTCCGTTGAAGCCGATTCCAATATCGTAATCCGCCTTCATAGAATACTGCGTAATATCCGTGTAACCCGTCTTTTGCACCAGCGTATACTTATATTTTTTCGCAAGCCAAATCGTATACCAGAGACGCTTCGAGCTCTTTTCAAACGATACCGGCGTCACATCCCCTATATTTTGAGTCTTGGAAACTTTATACGCCTCACCTGTCCCCGTAACCGTGCTAGCATTATCCACCCCATCTGACCCTGAATTCGCGACAACATTTGTCGTACCGACAAAAGCTCCGCCATTCAACACCTTCGGCGTCTTATCCTCTGTTCTTGTCTTCGTAGCGCCCTTCGCTATCATTTCCTCGGCAGTCGGCGTTTTATCTTGAATGCCCCACCAATCCATACGCGTTTCATTGATGATATAGGTATCGATAGCACTCTTATCCACCCCGATCTGATAATTGTAATAACTACCGGACGTCGGCGTATAAACGCCTTTGTTCTCCGCATACCGCGTTTCCTGGGGATCGCCCGAAATCTGACCGTTCTCATAATTCTGAACGGACATCAAAATCTGTCCATCTTCTCTCGTGTACGTGGTCTTTCGCGTGATTTTCCCAGTCGAACGGTCCAAATCAGTGATCTCAATCTTTCCCTTCTTGCCATCTCCTGTCGACAGCGCCTGAATCTCCAAATCCTTATCGGACTTATTCTCGACCGTAATGCCGCCATAGCCGTCAAGCGCTTCGATTCTCGCTTTCGACGTATCATTGGTCGTATTAATGATCGTGCCGACAAGAGAAATATGACCGCCGCGGAACTTCGTATCCTCCACCACAAAGCGATCCGTTTCCCAATCATAGCTGATTCCGTCAATCGGATTTCCGCTTTGATCGGCAACCAAAAGCGGATGTTTCTTCGCCTCTTCCGTGATGGTCAACACATACTGTTTCTCACTGCCATCCATATAATAGATTTTATATTTGGACGGAATTTCCACCTTTTTCGCCGCCGTGCCACTTTGGATCTTGGAATTGATATTCAGATAGCGCGCACTGATGAAAATATTTCCGTTCGCTTGAATTCCGGTATCATCGATTGTCACTTGCTCGCCTTTGGCATTCATCGGATTGCCACCCACGCTCGTGATGCTACCGTTCGTCGCCAAATCCGTCGCTTGGATATAATCGCCGTTCTTCACGTCAATCTTGACCGAACCGGCATAAATATTCCCCTGATTGGAAATATCCCCATATGCGCTCGTGACGTTGACGCTACCGCGCGGATTGTAAATGTAACCAGAAAGTTTGACGCCGGATGCCATATAAATCGGCGCATTGTCAGTATCCAAATACGCGGACGGCCTGAATTCGTTTTGAATCACGACCGCAGGCGCAGCCGTATTTGCCTCCGTCGTCGTAGTAAAGGAAACGACCTTTTTCGCATCCTTATTGAGCGCCTTGATCTGCTCGACAACAGTATTCTCCGTAGCTTCCAACTGTCTTCCGTTGTAATAAACATTTCCGCCTTGGTCAGTTCCGGTCGTACCACCACGACCCATAATTTTGACGTCACCCACGACAAGATGATTCGGCGAATTGTTCGTGACAGTGATTGTTGCATCCGTCGCGGCCGAAAGCGTGCCGCTACCGTATACATTATCGCCCTCAAACAGAATATCTCCCAGCTGCGCCGTAATCTCGCCCACCGTGATCGCATGCGTCATCTGCTCATATTGACGACTGTGTAACAGATAAATCGCACCGTCTTTACTCTCATCCACGGGTGTACCCGTTGCATCGACCGTGACCCATTTTTGTCCGTCATACAAGAAATTCCCGTTTTCATCCTCGCTACCGCCTTCCGCGAAGAATTTCTTCGTCGCCTCGACCTGCGTCTTTAGCTTCTCCGCATTCAAAAACGTATCGATATTTCTCTGGCAGATTTTTTGCTGATTCTCCAAAATTTTATTTTCAGCCGCGATTTCCGTAGTATCAATCCGATCCGGACTCGTTTCGAAATCTCGCGCATAGTTCTGATTGTATTCCGTGACCACCTGCAAGAAAGATGTCTTAGCATCAGCCAACGCCGTTTCCGCATTTGCTTTCGCTGTTTGCGCTTTTTCATAATTTTCAAGCGCCGTCTGATACCGTTTCACCAGATTTGCATTCGGATTTTTCTCGATATAGTCTTCCGTCGACGCGAAACCAGCGGCATCGGTAGCCAGCAATAGCTCTGTATTTACTTGATTAAACTCCACGGCTCCAGCTTCCATCTCGTAACGAGTTTTCATAGCCAAGGAAACCGCCGCATCGTACTTGCTCTTTTCCGATTCCAACTCTTTAAATTGATTCATTTGCGCTTTGGCCGCTTCGAGTTGCGACTCCATTCTCGCCTTGACCGCTGCGCTCTCTGTACTCCCGGTCTCTTCGTCGACTTTCGAGATTAAGAGTTCCGCCTCGGAAAGTTCGGAGCCCGTACCATGCGCCATACGGACAAAAAGTTTCTGCCCATTCTCAAGCGTCTGGAAATACCCCATACCTTCTTCGACCATTTTTTCTTCAAGGAACGCCAGCTCGGCTTCATACGCCGCTTTGGCCGCCGCATTCTTGCTATCCTCGCCGCCGCCGTAATCTGCCAATAGCTTTTTCAGCTCGTCATACCGAGTGAAAAGCTCACTTTCGACAGCAATTGACGCACTATAAGCATAGGAAATACCACCATCGCTCGTGACCGTCGTAATCCATTTCCCATCCGTACCGACATGACCACCAACCGTGATACTCTTGTTTCTATGAATCCCGGTCTCGGCCTTCCCGTTCATTTCTACATTGGCCGCGACCGACACTTCACTCTTTCCACCCGCGGTCTTATCCGCAAATATATCACGAATCGCCGTCACCCAAGATTTCGACTCCCCCGTTCCTTTCGCGTCAAGATCTCCTTTATTAGCCGCAAGATAAATATCCCGATCACTCCGAAGATTGGCGTTCGCGCCAATAGTCAACTTTGACTCGCCGGCAATTTTTGCAAGCGGATCTCCGCGGCCGGTGATAGGAACCACGGATATGGACAAAACATCGCTATGCGCTTCGACGTTAACGTCACCAGCTTTCGCCTGCGCATCCCGCCCGCTCCTGATGGAAATATCGCCCTTCGCCGTCTCCGCAGCCCCATCAAAAGTCGTCGACAGATTATTGTTGTACGTCACATCGTTCGAAGAAGCGGCGGCTCCGACGAGCTGGCTTGTCACATCCACAATGGTATCGCTTGAAATATTCGCATCATTTCTCGTCCCGATAGCAATTGAGCCGCCTCGATACGACACATCATAACGTTGCCCATCTGTCCCGGCATAATCCGCCTCTCTCCCTGTCGCACCGGCCTCATACACATCGCCTGCAGTCAGCGTCGCCTCTTTCGCGACGGCCACGCTCGTATTAGCAGTAGCCGTACTCACGCTATCAATATTCGCGATAGCGGCCGCCACCGACCCACCGTAAACATTATGGTCTTCCTTCGATGTGATTTTACTCGTCGCCTCAATCGCAATCGCATTTTTATCGTAAACGGACACGCCTTTCTCAGCTTCGGCATCCGTCAAGGTAGCATTCGCAACAATATCGACTTTTCCCAAATCCACACTCGTATTATGCGTAATTTCGGTCGCAGAATCTACAGCCGAACCAGCCGCAATCGCCGCGCCGACGCTCAAAGAGGTGTGTTCGCTACCTGGATCTCTTTCCGATTCATTGTGCGCGGCAATGACCGTCTCATCTTGTGAGAAAATGACCGAGTCATCGTCCATCTTGACATGAGAATTAGACGTGACATACACGCGAAGATTGCCACCCGCGCCGGAGAGAGCCCCCACGCCCACCGAATTCATAAGAAGGTTTTCATTGTCTTTATGGTCAGAGAGAAGCGTGACAGTCTTTCCGTACATTTGCACGCTCTTTCCAATATCGACCCCCGTTTCTTGATTCAATTTCACATACGAAACGGCGACCGAACCGGCAACCACACCGCCTGCACCAGCCGTGGCATTCGCATACGCATTCTTAAATTGCGTATCCGTCGGCTTCTTCATTGCCGCCTGCACCGCCAATGCGCCGCCTGCATAGAAGCGCGCCCCGTCTCCTACGTTCACAAGAGCTTTATCCGTCGAAACCGTCTTTGCAACCGTGACCCCGACAGCCGCAGCCCCAGCACCAGCGGCTCTTGCCGTCGCTTTCAAAATCGGCGTATTCTCCGCCGCAACGGAAATATCTCCTCCGGCAAGCGTCGCATTATTGGCAATTTTCGTCTTGGCCATCACATCCGAAGAAAGAGACGTCCCCGTGCCCGTGCCGCTAAATGTCCCTGCGCCCGCGCCCACGACGCCAGCCACCAATTTCGTATCCGCCTTAGACGAAATCTCTACATCCGGTTTTTCGATATCCTCCGCTTCCGTATCATACGCGCCGCCGATATAACTACCGTTTTCGACCGTTGTCTCCGCGCTCCCTGTGACGGAAGACGTAATCACAGCACCGTTAATAGCACCATAAAGTCCCGCCGTAGCGCCAACGAGCGAAGAATCAAATATTCTCGTATTCGACGCGCCGATAGTAATTTTCCCTGGTGTATATGTAGAAATACGACTATTCTCTCCTATCGTCGTCAGAACATGACTCGCATCATTCCACGTTTCCTCCGTTCCTTGCAGGGAAAACATACCGGCAACCGATGCGCCGACTGTCACATTCGTCATTTTATGGGTGGAATCCGCTTGCATGGTGATGTCTTCCTTGGCATCGACCGACGCCCACTTCCCGACCCGTGTCTGCGTCTTTGTATCCATATTAACAACGCTGACGGAAGTCCCCGCTGATGCGACTCCGCTGGCCGATCCATTCCCCATTCCATTGTACATATCGATACTGTCGTCGGCTTTTACCCTGACATTTTTCGCATCGACGTCCGTCGCCGCACCGATGGCTGCCAGTGTTCCTTTTTCACCAGCCATTTCCGGCGCTTCAGAAGATACTTTCTCCTTCGTCTTTCCCTGAATATCGCCAAGGGCGGAATGCTTGTATACCCCCATGGCCGATCCCACGTCAGATTGATTCATCGCTTCGTCAAGCCATTTCTCCAGCTTAACCGTCTCGCCGCCCTCTTTGGTCTTTCCGGACGTCAATTTCTCATCAGAATCAGACAAGGTATTTCCGAAATTATAAACAGAAATGCTGCCGGAAACGCCAACCGTACCGATAACGGCTGCCACCGCATTTGACTTCATATCCTTCATATGATCCTTGGCGTTGATGGAAAGCGTCCCTTCTTCCGCTTCGACCGTATTGGCCGCGCCCAGATACGCATTCGTCTGCGTGCGGATGACGCCCACATCGATAGCCGCCCCGATCGCACCCATCGCGCCCGATGCGCCATAAACGCCGCTCATCCATTTCGACACTTCATGCGTCGCATCCAAAAACACATTGCCAAGCTCTGCGCCGATTTCTACATTGCTTTCCGTGTACGCCTTCGTGACGGCGTTCAAATAATTAACGTTCACTGCGCCAGCCAAACCGAAATAAGCCCCGCCCGAGCCTTGCACGGAAATATTCGTCAGATTCTCCGTATTCTTCGCTGCGATGGATACATCTCCCGCTTCAGACCGAAGCACCGTCCCATGTCCAGCATACGCTTCCGTATCTTTGACGACTTTCGCCACGGCGATAGCCACACCGCCGCCGCCCCCGCCGAGACCGATGCCAAGGCCCCCGTTTCCGCCGCTAAACGTCGTGTCATCCGTCGCAGAAAAAGATGTACCCGCATAAGAGACCACATTCGCATTCTTTCCGGTATACGCACGCGTCGTAGTCTTCAAGACATTAGCGCCCACCGTGCCGGATACGCCCACTTGTCCGCCGACACCGCCGGCCACCGTCGCATACGTCAAATCCGTCTTATGCGTAGCCGTAATATCTGCCGCACCAGCCAATACCCATGCATAATCCGACAAATAAGCGTCTGTAGTCCCCGTAAAGGAAACAGTAGAATTGGTGAGACCTACGCCGCCCGTCGCACCACCGCCGGCGCCGCCTGCTCCGGCTCCTTGCGTAAAACTCGAATCAGCCGTGATTGCCGTATCCCCATTCACTTCTATATAAGCATTCTCACCGATATACGCTTTCGTCGTATAATCCACAAATGTCTCCGACGCACTTCCTGCCACACCGACGCCTTCACCAGCCGTAACCCCCAGCGCAGCCGCCGCCGTCTTGGAATTCCCGGTATTGATTGCTTTAACGGTCAAAGAAGAATCCTTCTCCTTGGTCGTATCGGAAATGTACGTGTTCTTCCCAACAAGAGCTTTAGATTTCTTATTAACGACTTCCACGGCAGCCGAAAGCCCCGCGCCAACTACGCCTTTAGCTGATCCCCCCGCCGCGCCGCTACCCGTCGAAAGGGTCGTCGCATCGCTCGCCGTGACGCTCACGTCGCCCGCATCTAAAAGCTCTGTTTTTGCCGCGTCTTTTTCATCTTCGCCAATATACGCCTTCGTATCCGTCGTGACATCATGCGCCCCGGCCGCTCCAGCGCCACCGCCCTTATCAAATCCAAAACCGGCCGCCGCCGCAATGGATGTCATTTTTTCAGACGAATCCGCTATGACGTCCACCTTTGTCGCATTTCCGAGAATCGCACCACTCTTAATACCGCCATACGTATGCCCGATATATTTCTGCACATCAATGGCCGCGCCGACCCCCGTGCCTTTGGAAATAGACAGACCGCCCGCCATCCCAAAGAGATTGGCCTTATTCTGCGCTTTAATCGTGACGTCACCGTCTTGGATATTGTATTTTCCTTTTCCCAGATACGCATCCGTTGTCTGCTTCACGTGGCTCACCGTGATCGAACCCGAGCCCGCGAAGAGATCCTTGCCGCCAGCCGCACCGATGGCGACCACTTTTGCTTTCGAATCGTCGTCAGAATCGGATGCCGATCCATTGTACGCATTATCTGCCGTGACAGAAAGTTCCTTCATCTTCCATTCTGTATTTTGCTTCTCATCGCCCGCCGCATACGCCGTGACCGTCGAATGGTTGACCATAACAGCGAGAGACGCCCCGACTGCCGTATCTTTAGACACGCCCAACGCCCCGACGCCAACCGTCGACGTGCCGTGATTACCCGCGCTGACAGACAACGTAGCAATATCGAGCGCTTTATTTCCGGAAACATACGCTTTGACCGTATTGTCGATGGAACTGCCGGAAATGGAGAAACCGCCCGCAAATTTCCCCGATCCGGACGCCGATGCCACAATCGAAGTCAAATCGCTCTTTTCTTCCGCCGAAACGGAAAGACTGCCGGCCTCCTTACCGTTCGTCGCCGCGCCGAAAGATGTATTCTCCGCAAAGCTTTCCATGTTTCCTTTGATGATATTTACACCGAGGGAAGCGCCCACGGCCTTCCCTTCCTCATCTTTGGCAATGGAAAACGCACCGGTATAGGAATTGATTGTCCCGGCATCCTCCGCCTTGATCGTCATCGCTTTGTCCGCGGAAACAGCCGCATCCTTCACATGCGCTTTGACTGTATTATCGATGAGATTCAGACTGATTTGGCCCGCAACGGAATTTCCTTTGGATGTGCCGCTGCCGCTGGCCGCAATATTCGTGATGGTTTCCGTATTCTTCGCCGCGACCGTCAAAGCTTCGTCAATGACTTTGTCCTTGTCGTCTTTTTTCTTCGTGCCGGTAAGCGTCAGTGTCGCCCCGTCCACATACGCTTCATTCGTGCTGTTCACAGCGTTATACATGAAACTACCCGCAATGGCATTGCCTTTTTCTTCCGTCGTATCCGCCGCGACCGTCCCCGATCCCGCGAAAATCAGACTGTCATTCAAAGAATTGACGCGAAGCGCATCGGCGGCAATCACACTGTTCCCCGCCGTCTGTTTCGTCACGTGCGCCTTGGCCGTATCATGAATGGAATTTAAGGCCATATCGGCCGCGACCGCCCAGCTCTTCTTGGCCTCGGCGACTTCCTGCTGCCCAGCGGCGTCGTTTCCGGCCATTTCCTCGAAAGCGCTCTCGCTCCGACTGAGAGCACTGCCCCCTTCACTCCCGCTGTCGAAACTGCTGTACAAATCCTCCAGCTCCATGCCCTGATCGTTTCCGTCTTCATCGGCGAAATGAATCCCGACGCTGCCGGCATCATTTTCGACATCCCGCTGCGGCACGTCATACGTCACAGCGCCCGCGACGGAAACTGCCACGATACTGCCGCTATTTTTCGCATTCACATCCGCATCGCCGGTGATTTTCAAATTTCCGGAAAGGGTCGCTTCCGTCGTACGGGAAATACTCGTATAGGCGACGGACGCGCCGATTCCTTTGGCTCCGCCGATTCCGACGCCGCCCGCCAGATTGATATTCCGTGAAAAATCTTCCGAGGACAAAACCAGCGAAGACGCCGTGACATTCGAGTTCTCAATCCGCGCTTTCGTCGTATTCGTAATACCGTTCAGCCCGACAGACGCATCAAAAGCGACCGTTTTCGCCGCGCCGCCCGCCGTCGTAATTCCCAAATTCAGCGCGTCCGTCTTGGCTTTGACTTCCGTTTTCCCGCCCGAAGTCACCTTGGCGCCGCCTTCAATATAGGCGTCCGTCGTGTTCTTTTGTTTCATCCACAAAAGAGACCCGCCTAGGCCTTGCTCCGCCGCTTTTGTCGGATCCAATCCGTCGATATTGAATATATCCGACCGTTTCCAAAACATCGCCGGAGACGATTTCAAAATTGTCGGGATACTGCCAGCAAAATTCACCGTCGTGACATCCGTCTTGCCATTCACCGCCACGTCGCCGCCGGCATCCACTTTCGCTGCATTGCTGTTGCCCGTTTTCCCGATATGCGCCTTGGCACTGTTGTCATAATCCATCCACACAATCGATGCCGCATAGCTCGAATCTTCCGCTTTCCCCGCCGTCTGCGACCAGCTGTCCACGAGCGGATAGAACCAATCATTATCACGACCGAAAACAAGCCGTATCATCGAATCTCTTACAATCGACCAAGCATCCCCGGACGCATAAGACGTCTCCCAAGGAATCCGCGTCTTGGCATCGACCGTCACATTCCCCGTCGTCTTCACATCTCCTGTAATCGCCGCATCAGAACGATTTTTTTGCGATGTATACGATACGGCAATGCCGACTGTCTTCTCTTTTCTCTTCGATTCCTCTTCTCCGTCGGGACCTTTGTCCGTCGATTCAAATTGATATACGCCGGAAACATTGCTCGTGCGCGCCACTGTCTCCGCCGTGACGGCCAAAGACTTTGCCGCGACGGAATCACCCCCGACGAAACGTCCATCCTTTTTCGTACTCGAAAGACCGCGGACAAGACCGCTGACATTCGCCTCCGCAATATTGTCCGTCATTAAAATGGACGCCGCCCCGTTGATGCCCCATTTATTGGAAAGCTCTTGCGCCTGATTGTTCCCGCCGGCCGCGCCAAACCATGATTTGATATAATTCCAAAACGGCTTCGCGTAATTTGAAAAAGCATTCGTCGCTGGAGCAATCGCCGAATCCCCCGTGGCAGAAATGGCCCAAGCCGTATCCGGATTATAAACATTTCCGGTCTTCGACATCGTTGTCTCCGCATGCGCCGTCACATCCCCGCCGGCATAGACTTTTCCGGAAACATTGGCGATCGAATGCGTATCCACGATTCCCACCGTGACCGCGGCCGCCACTTTCCCAAATCCCGACGTCGTCGCGGAAAACGTACGATTCGACTTCGCCGAGACAGCCACATCGCCGCCGGCCGTCAGCGTCGCATTGCTTCCGACAGTCGCCGCCGTATACGTGCTTAAATCACCGACCGAAACCACAAGACCCGTGTAGATATAATCCGTCAAAAGACTCATATCTTTGAGTGCCATCTTCACTGTATTGTCGGCATAAGACGCAAGATTCATGTCTTTCTGCGCATACAGGCGACTGTTGTCAATCGTCACAGTGCTCTTAATATCGCTGATACCCACATTCCAGCCATGACCGAGTCCGCCCAAATTGAAAGTATCAATGACGGACGCCGCCGACGATTGCACCTTCAAATCTCCGTGACCCGTACCGCCGGCCGCCGTCCCCACCGCCGAAAGATTCGTTTTCTGAATATCGACTTCCGCCACAGATTCCACGGAAGTCACCGCGCCGATCGCCATGAAACTTTTGGCAAATCCGCCAACCATTTCTTTCAGTGTCGACTTATCCGATGTCTTGATTGCCGCCTCAATCTCGGCCTCCGTTTTCGTCAGCTTGCCGTCTTTGTCAGCCAGATTCCCTTTTGTGCCAGACGCCGTCGTAATTTCGATATTGTCGCCGATAATCGTATTCCCTGTCAGACTCTTCTTGCCCATTTTAATTCGGGCATATACACCGTCACCGATAGCCCAATTCCAAAGATCCGTCTGCGCCGTCGCGTGAATTGTCACATTCCCCGCATTTTGACCCTTCTTTCCCTCTGCCGTAATCGTCGAATCATCCACATCGACACGCGCGGAGCCCATTGCCGTGCGCACCGCCGTGATTTCTATTTTCCCCGCATCACGGGCAGAAGACGAAGAATCGATGTACGCATCCCGGATGACAATATAACCGTTTTGGAGTTTATCCCCCGGATCTCCGCTTCCATCCGCCGTATCCGTCACTGCAGTGAGACGAATCGCACCTCCGTCAGACTTCAATGTCGCGCCGCCAATCGTCAGATTCTTTCCCGACTGAATGGAAATATCCTCCCCGGCGACCGGTTTCCCATCATCTTTTTTTACCGTCTGCGGCACGACCGTCTGCAAAGTACCAGACACCGATACATCCCCGCCTCCGATCAACGCAATTCCACCGGATGTGACCTGCGCTTCCGTTGCCGACGCAATCCCGTCCACATTCAAAAGCGGCGCCCGATACGTATCGGGTGTCGAAAGTTCTTTGAAATTGGCCCCGGTCCGAATCACCGCCCCCTTCGGTACCGTAATTTTCCCATTTGTCACAAAAACGGCAGATTCTGCCGCATTCACCGTGCCGGCAAAATCAATATCACCGCTCCCGGCTCTGAGCGTAAGCATTTGAGAGCGTTCTTTCGCCGGCAAATTATGCAATTCGGACATTTTTCCGGCAGTAAACATATCCGTCAAAAAATCCGTATTCGTCCCCAGTGTCAGGCGGCCCACATTGAAAACGCCCGTCTTGCCGACCGCAATTCCGTTTTCACTCATGAAATACACATCACCGGCGATTTTATTGTCCTTGAGCGCATTCACCACACCGTCAATATTGATTTTGGAATTGACGATATTGATCTGCTGCGACGCCCCGCCCATATGCAAATTTGCAATATCAGCCGAGCCCAAATCGAATTTGTCAAAACGATTGAGCGCCGCCGTGCCGTCCGAAGAAAGCTGCTGATTGGTAATCTCGTACTGTGTGCCGCTCTCGGCCGCCGTCTTTGTCACCGTGTCCCCATACTTGGACGCATTCTCCACGACAACATCCGCCCACACCGAGCCGGGAACGAACGCACCGAAAAATCCGAGCGCCAACACTGCGCGCGCCGCCCAAAACGCCCGTCCTTTTTTACCGAAATTTCCAGAAATTGTATTATGCATACCGATCCACTCTCTTTCCTCAAAAATGTGATCGAAAATCAATCAAAACCTTTGAAAGCCAATGAGGCCTTTATTTATATAATATATAATTATACCACGAGAGTACATGACAAAAAAGCAAAAATAACATCAAAAAACGCTTTCTCACAAATTTTTTCTCGCAAAATTTTTATACCAAAGCCGATTTCTTTTTTTGCAATACAAATGATTTCATTTTCTTTACAATGCTCGTTTTATATGCTATTATTCCATCAAAGGAGGTGCAATCACTCATGGCACAAGCAATGGTCAATTTTCGAATGGACGAAAGTTTGAAAAAAGACATGGAAATCACATGCAAAGAAATGGGCCTCACCGTAACGGCTGCCTACACGCTCTTTGCCAAGAAAGTAACCCAAGATCGCCGCATTCCCTTTGAGATTGTAGCCGATCCGTTTTACAGCACCCAAAACACGGAGCGCTTGCGGAAAAATATCCAAGACATCAAAGCGGGCCGCCACATGTCCGAACACGCCCTCATCGAGGCAAAGTAAATGAGAAAACTTTGGCATGACAGCGCTTGGGAGGATTATCTGTATTGGCAAATGCAAGACAAAAAGACGTTGAAAAAGATTCACGCCCTTCTCAAGAGCATCGATCGAAACGGCTATGACTGCGAAGGAAAACCGGAACCATTATCCGGTGACTTCCTCGGTTTCTGGAGCGTGCGAATTGACAAGAAAAACAGAATTGTCTTTCGAATCCGCGAAGATGCCCTGGAAATTGCTCAATGCGGCGCCCACTACCGCGATCATTAATCCTATCTTACGAAACTTTCAAAAGGAGGACTCTTTCATGAAATCCATTCAAACAGAAAACGCGCCGGCCGCCATCGGCCCGTATTCCCAGGCCATTCGCGCCGGTGAATTTCTCTATCTGTCCGGTCAGCTCGGCATCCATCCTGCGAGCGGGAAAATCGAAGGCACGACCGTCGCCGAGCAAGCCGAGCAAGCCTGCCGCAATATCGAAGCGGTCCTCGCGGCCGCCGGGCTTTCCATGCAAAACGTCGTCAAGACCACTTGCTTTTTGACGGACATGGCAGACTTCGCCGCTTTCAACGAAATCTACGCAAAACATTTCGTCGGCAAACCCGCGCGCAGTTGCTTCGCGGTCAAAGCCCTCCCCGCCGGAGGCCTCTGCGAAATCGAAAGCATCGCTGTCGTGGAATAAAGTCAGAATTGAGAATTGAGGGGCAAGGCTTATGGCGTTCTCTGCGTTTAGCGGCAGGCGCGAGATAGCATGGAGCAATGAGCCGGGAGCCGGGAGCTTGAAAGCGGATGCGCTTCGCGCAATCTTTTATACAGTAAGAACCACAAACGCCTCAAAAACCAAGTAGAAAAAAGCCCCGCCAACTGCTAATTGCTCATTGCTAACTGCTAACTGCCATGCCCTGGCGGCTTCTTTCTCTTGCTTCCCCGGGAAAGAAAGGAAATGAAGTGCTGTAAGGAGTTCTACGGGGAAACTCCCCGCATGATCCCGTATAAAAAGAGCTGTGAAAAAAATGAAAATCATTTTTTCACAGCCCCATAATTTCACATCAAAAAAACCTCCGATTTCCAAAAAAATCGGAGGTTTTCATTTATCCGTGGTGGGCGATAACAGGTTCGAACTGCTGACATCTTGCTTGTAAGGCAAGCGCTCTCCCAGCTGAGCTAATCGCCCATGGTGACCTGTGGGGGATTCGAACCCCCGAACCCGCCGTGAAAGGGCGGTGTCTTAACCACTTGACGAACAGGCCAATGGCTCCTGAAGTAGGACTCGAACCTACGACCGATCGGTTAACAGCCGATTGCTCTACCAACTGAGCTATTCAGGAACGGATGAGGGCATTATACCAGAGGAAACTTTTTTTGGCAAGAGGTGAAATAAATTTTTTCATCGCTTGCCCTCACTCACTAAAAATAGCAAAAAGGAAAGCTTGAAAAGGTTGAAAACAGAATGGGATTTCCTCTTCCTCTGTTTCCATTCTCAACCTATTATACAGCTTGAAAAAGCTTGATACTCTGCCGTATCACGTCTTCGTCATCCCTCTTTTAGCCCATCACAAAACAGAAAGAAGCGCCGCTCAAACCTTTCAAGCTTTTTCAAGCCTCTCAAACCCTCACCTCAACTGACAAAACAGCCGAGCACGTCAACCTGTGCACTGTGTACTGTGCACTGTGCACTTTGTTGCCATCTGACGTCTTTGCCTCTACGGGACTCCAAACCTTTCACCCTCTTTTTCTCACAAAATCGAAAATTCCACCGTGACACGACTCGTGATGTCCTGCTTGGGCGGCGTGATTTCCGTCGTCGCCATGCCGCCGTCGCTGCCCATCGCTTTGTACAACGCGCCGCCGTAATTATTCGTTCCCGTTTCCGTGATTGTGACGGAGCGCACCTTGCCCAGCGTGCAGCCGAGACCGGCCGCGATTACTTCCGCGCGTTTCCTTGCGGCCGCCACCGCACGGGACACCGATTGCGCCCGAAATTTCGACGCTTGCGAATACGAAAATTCGACGCCGTCGACCGAAGTCGCACCCGCCCGGATTGCCGCATCCGCCACCGCGCCCGCTTGCGAGACATCCGAAAGGCGAATGCGAAGCGTATTTCTCACCGTGTATCCTTTTTTCTTACCTCCGGATTGATAGAGAGAATACCCCGCCGTCGAAATCCGATCCTGCGGGACGCCCGCCGCCGAAAACGCCGAAAGCACACGCTCCGAGCGCGCCGCATTGAGAGAAGACGCCTTCGCCGCCGTTTCCGCTTCGCCCTCCGTCACGACGGAAAGCACAGCCGTGTCCGCCGTTTCCGTCACCGTGCCGACGCCTTCCGCCGAAATTTTCCGCACCGTTTTCTCGTCCGGCACCCCGTACGTCACCGAAAGCCCGGCCGTGACGCGTTCTTCGCCGGCAATCATCTGCGTCGCCGTATCCGCTTCCGCATTCGCCGCCCGCGCCAGCATCACCGCATGGAAACGGGGGCTCACCTCGGACGCATCCTCCGCTGCCAGCACCATGCCCTTGGATATGCCGAGCTGCTCGGCCGCCGCTTGGGCTTTTTCATTGGCATCCGCCGCCGCCACGCGATACGCTTCGTCTTCGTACGGCGTCCGATTTTCCGTCTTGAAACGAATCCCAGCGACCCGGTCCGCCCCGTTTCTCGTCGCCGCATCCACGACCGCGCCGGCTCTCGTCAAATCCAGCACCGTAACATCCAAAGAACTCTCCGCAATATAGCCGACAAGTTTCCGATTTCCTTTCCCATCGCTTTTATATTCGGGAGAAACGGAGAAACTTTCCGTCGAAAGCCGCGACGCCTCCGCGCCCGCCGCGACGAGAGCCGTCCGCACCTTCTTCATCCGCGCCGCATTTTCCGCCGCCGCAGCCTCTTCGCTGTCCGCATGCGAAATAATCTCCGCGTAAAACGAGAAACAATCCGCCGCTGCCGACACCTCGCCCTTCCCGGACACGACAATCTCTTGCGCCGACACCCCGCCAAACGCACCGCCGCAAACCAGCAAAGCCGCCAAAACCAAAGCCGCCGTCTTCTTCATTTTCCCGCTCCTTTCAAAAATAAATTCCTTCCGCTTCATTATACCCGCCAAAGTAAAGAAATGATACCCAATAAAATAAAAACTTGAAACGCATACAAAAATGTCAGACAAATCATTCTTTGCTCTTGCGTTTCGTCGATTCAAAAGTTATAATAAAAAAATAATCATGCGGCCGTGGCGGAATGGCAGACGCGCTACTTTGAGGGGGTAGTGATCGCAAGGTCGTGTGAGTTCAAGTCTCACC
>CAVHDO010000006.1:0-31318 GCA_963634795.1 Oscillospiraceae bacterium | reverse complement strand
AACGACGGAAACGCTCCGCCAATATTGAATCATCGGCGCACGCCGAAGAAACGGTAAGTGTTGTGTGAAACAGGGTGGTGGTCTGATGTTGCGTCAGACGCAAGATAGTTAGCAATTAGCAGTGAGCAATGAGCAATTCAGGTACGCGCTCCGCGCGTTTTTTTTATAAATGCGGCGCAGCCGCCACCAGTGAAGCCCTCTTTATTGGAGGCAACCTTCCGGTGGACGGTTGCCAGTGGCCGCAGGCCGGGTGATGGGACGCCAACGGCGTTATGAAAATCATCGCCGCAGGCGATACCGCTTTCATCTGACGTCTGACGTCTGACCATCTGACGTCTCCATCTCCTTGTATGCTCCAAGCTCTATGCTCCAAGCTCCAAGCTCTTCATCGCGTCAGGCAAGATTGAGACATCAGAGTTCAGACAATCAGACCTCAGGCTTTCAGCGGTGTCGCTTCGCGACATTTTTTATATGCGCCTTCGGCGTCCCATCATCCGGCGCATTCGCGCCACCTTCCTCCAAAGGAAGGCTTAATCGGTGGCGCTCCGCGCGATTTTCTTATAAAATGCGGCGAAGCCGCTTCCGCTTTAGCCTTCCTTTGGAGGAAGGTGCCCGTAAGGGCGGATGATGGGTCGCCAACGGCGTTATAAAAATCATCGCCGCAGGCGATACCACTTTCTGCTCCAAGCTCACGGCTCTCGGCTCACAGCTCTTTTGCGTCAGACAAGATGGAAACATCAGACCTCAGGCTTTCAGCGGTGTCGCTTCGCGACATTTTTTATATGCGCCTTCGGCGTCCCATCATCCGGCGCATTCGCGCCACCTTCCTCCAAAGGAAGGCTTGCAAGGTGCGCGCTCCGCGCGTTTTTTTTATAAATGCGGCGGAGCCGCTTCCGCTTTAGCCTTCCTTCGGAGGAAGGTGCCCGTAAGGGCGGATGATGGGTCGCCAACGGCGTTACAAAAATCATCGCCGCAGGCGATACCGCTTTCATCTGACGTCTGACGTCTGACCATCTGACGTCTCTCCCTCTATGAGAGCTCATAGCTCCCTGCTCACATCTTACAGCGCTAAGCTGTCATCCCCCTTCCTCACACAGTCGGAATCGGCTGCGCAGCCTGTTCCTGTTGCTGTTGCTGCTGCCCTTGCTGCACCATCTGCGCAATGAAGCGTTCCAGACGGTCGATGCGGCTGTTCAAGCCCGCATTCTCCTGCTGCAGGGTCTGGATGCGACGGGACATTTCCACGCGTCCCATCGGATGCGTGCGGTCGTCGTCGCGGCCGAGGGCGAAGGAGATGCCGGCATTGAATTGGTCTTCTCCGTTTCCGAGGACGCCGCCCAAGCTGAAGAGGACGGATTCATTCGGACGGTAGAAGGCGCCGAGGGCGAGAGCGTCAGAGGATTTGAAGTGACCGTAGCCGACGGCGAAGGAGGCTTTGTCATCCGGATCGAATTCGAGCGGATGGAGAGCCGCCAAGGCCGATGCACCGGCGATGCCTCTTCCGGCGCTGGTTTCCACTTCGGAGATACGGCTGTTGGTGCCGTCGATTTTCTTTTCCACATCGGTGACACGTTCGCCGACTTTGTTCAGCTGACCCATATTGGCCGCATCATTGTCGCCCGAGCCGTCCGCCACGTGGGTGAGCTTGCGATTGAGATCCGAATCGTAGGTCTTGCTCTCTCCGCTGTCAGGATCGACGTAGGTGTCGCCTTTCGAATGACCGAAGGAAATTTCATCCTTGTCCTTCGCGACAGAATTGCCGCCAATCGCCGTGGAGCCTTCCGCCGCTTTGCTGTTGTTTCCGATGACGATGCCATCTTTGCCAGCCTCGCCATTTTTGCCAATCACGATGCCGCCTTCTGCAGCTTTGGAATCGCCGCCGATGACATAAGCATTATTGCCGCTGACCGTGTTGTTATGACCAAGCGCCACACTGTAGTCGCCCGTGACCGTATTGTCGCAGCCTGCCGCGATGCTGTGCTCGCCGTTCACCGTATTGATGGCGCCGACGCCCGTGGAGTATTCGCCGGTGATGTCATTCCGATCGCCGAGAGCCGTCGCGTGATTCGTATTCGCTTTGCTGTTATAGCCCAGCGCCGTCGCGTGATCGCCCGTTGCTTTTGAGCTGTCGCCGATGGCCGTCGCGCCTTCGCCCTTCGCTTCGGTCTCAAAGCCGATGGACGTGGTGTTCTTGCCTTCCGCTTTATTCTTTTCCGGATCGCCGATGATGATTGCCGGCTGTTTTTCATCGTAATTGAAATACTTCGTGCGGTTACCGATCTCGTCATAAATCTTGTTCACCTGACCGACCGTCGCGGCATCGTGATCGTCTATGCCGTCCGCGATATTCGTGATGCGATAGCCGTCTTTCCAGTTTCCGTCGGCATCTTTGGAGCCGAAGGACGCCGTCTTGGATTCATCCGCGATAGATCCGGTCCCGAAGGCCATGGAGTCATCCGCTTTCGCTTCCGCACCGTTGCCCATCGCCACGGAGTTATCGCCCTCCGCTTTGCTGTAAGTGCCGATCGCCGTGGAATTGTCGCCGGACGCTTCGTTGTGATAGCCGTACGCCGCACTCTTGTCGCCGCTCGTCTTATTCTCGTCGCCGACCGCCGTGCTGTGCTCGCCCGTCGCTTCGTTTCCGTAGCCGACAGCCGTCGCATGATCCGCTTCCGCCTTATTCCCATAGCCGACCGCCGTCGCTCTTTCACCCGCTGCTTCCGCTTTGTAGCCGAAAGCCGTAGATTCCACGCCGTGCTTCACGCCCGTGATGTCGAAATCGGTGGAGAGCCAATGTTCGTTCTGGCTGAAATCGACGATGGAATATCCGGGGAACGGACCCGGAAGTCCTTGCACCGTAATCTTGGCGATCAAATCTCCGTTTTCGTCATACAGATATTCTGTATTCTTCATCCCATTGATATTGAGATCCTGATCATGCTTGGCAATCTGACCGACATTCGCCGCGTCCGTCACAGCTTCACCGGCCGCCACATTCACGATCTTTCTCTCATTGTCCTTCGCGCCGACAGAGAACGTATTCGCTTCCGTCGCGACAGAGCCCGAGCCGATAGCGACGCTGTTGTCTCCCTGCGCATTCGCGCCGTAGCCGTACGCCGTGGAGTCCTTGCCCTTCGTCGCAAATGTCTTGTCGAAATCCGTCGAGAGCCAATGATCACCCTTCGTCACATAATCTTTATCGAAGTCGACAATGGAATTTTCTTCGAAATATTGATTGATCGTTTTCTTGTAATATTGCTTCGTGATCAGCGCATCGCCGTCCCCTTCCGGATCATCGGGAGCGTCCGGATCATCCGGATCGACCGGAGTCGTTGCGATTTTCAATGTCGCGAGGACCGTCTTGCCGTCATTCGCCATCAGATTCGGCTGGCTGCCGCTGAGCGTCTGCCCCTTCGCCGCGATCTGATCGTAGACCGCGACATCGCCGAGCGCTTCACCTTCCGCGACATTCGTCAGTTTGCGCTTATTGTCTGCCGTACCGAAGGAAACTTCGTTATCGCCCGTGGCGACAGAGCCTTCGCCAATCGCGACCGAGCCCTTGCCTTCCGCGACGGCGTCCTTGCCGAGAGCGACGGATTCATCGCCCTTTGCATTCGCGCCGTAGCCGTACGCCGTGGAGTCATCGCCATGCTCGACTTTTTCCTTGCCGAAATCCGTCGAGAGCCAATGCTTCCCGCTGTCGTCCGCGCTGTCCTTCGCCGTCTTGTCATAATCGACAATCGAATTCTGATTGATGATGGTATCGCCGTATTCCTGCAAATTTTTGTAGAAATACTGTTCCGTGATGTACTTATTGCCGTTTTTATCGATCTTATCAGAATCCGCCGTCTCGATGGTCGCAAGAGCATGGCCAGCGTTATCTTTGATGACATTGTTGTCGCCGTTGATCAATTGATCCTTGGCCGCGATGGAATCATAGACCGTGCCGCCGTCGACGAGATTCTTGTTGTCCTTTTCAACGAGGCCTTTATCGAAAGTGACAATCGCCTTCCCGTCCGTATCGCGGATGACATTCGTGCGCGTATCTTTCTCGCCCTCAGCCGGTTCCTCCGAATCGGTGAAAGAAATATGCTGATCGGCGGCCAATGCCGGGCCGGAGCCGGTTCCGATGTTCTTAATGGTAATCGCATCTTGGCCGTTATTATCTTTCAGCGTCACCGTCCCGCTCGAAGCGTCATACGTCGCATTCTTCAGAATCTGGCCAAAGTTCGCCGCGTCCGTATTCGTCGTACCGGCCGCCACATTCACAATCCGGCGATTCGTTTCATCCGTACCGCCGCCGACAGAGAAGGTATTCGCTTCTGTCGCGATGGAGCCATAGCCGAGAGCCACAGAATTTTTGCCCTGCGCATTCGCCTTGTAGCCGAGTGCCACAGAATTTTCTCCGCGCTTGACGCTCTTTCCATCGCCTTCATTCCACTTGACGTCGATCCAGTGATCACCGTCGCTTTTCTGGATGAAAGGATCCGCATCTTCACCCGTCCCCGGATATTCGGGGAACTGGACATTGATGGTCGCCAGCGTCGAGCCGTCATTGGCCAAAAGTTTCACCGTATTGTTTGTCTTGCTGACGTTGTAGCTCGTCCCCTCTTCCTGTTTCGCCAAAATCTGCCCGTACGCCGCCGCATCGTATTGCGAATCGCCGTACGCCACATTCGTCAGCGATCTCTGCAAATTTTCGTTGCCGAAAGATACTTCATTGGCATTCGTCGCGACCGAGCCGGAGCCGAGAGCCACCGAATTGTCTCCCTTCGCCTGTGCGCCATAGCCGTACGCCGCGGAATCTTGGCCTTTCTCCGACGCCGCGATATTCTTATCGAAATCCGTGGAGAGATAATGATTCGGATTCGTCGCCGTCTTGTAGTTCGTATCGTAATCGACGATGGAATCGCCGCCACCGGATTTCATGTATTTGTAGAAATAACTCTCTGTAATGTAGGAATCGCCATCCGTGACCGGCGTATTCAGATCCGCCGTCTTGATGTTCAAAATCTTTGTCTTCCCGTCATTCGAGAGCAGCGTCGGATTGGTGCCGGAGAGCGTCTGATTCTTCGTCGCGATGATATTGTACACATCGCCGCCGGAAACGAATCCCGTATTCCCACTGGAAACGGTTCCCTTCTCGAAGGTCGCGAGAATCGTATCATCTTTCGCACGCAGGACATTCGTCTTATTCGCATCGGCGCCCGTCGTCGTCTTCAAGGAAACGGTCTGGCCGGATTTCAAAATGTCGCTGTCGCTCGGATTGGTGAGCCCGTCGACCGTAAAGGCCACGTCACCTTCATTATTCGTGAACGTGATTTCCCCGGTCTTGGAATTATACGTGCCTTCCTTCAAGAGCTGACCGACATTCGCCGCGTCCGTATTATTTTTACCGGCCGCCACATTCACAATCCGGCGATTCGTCTCATCCGTACCGCCGCCGACGGAGAACGTATTCGCTTCCGTTGCAATGGAGCCATAGCCGAGCGCCACGGAATTATCACCCTGCGCATTCGCCTTGTAGCCGAGTGCCACAGAATTTTCTCCGCGAACGGTGCCTTCTTGATTATTCCACTTGACATCAATCCAATGGTTTCCATCGCTTCTGATGACGAAGGGATCTACAGGATCATCATTCGGGAATTGAATATCGATCGTCGTCAAGACCGTACCATCATTTGCTTTCAAGACGACCGTATTATTGTCCTTGGTGACGACATGACTCGTTTTATCTTTATCCTTCTCCAGAATCTGACCCCAAGTCGCCGCATCATATTGCGAATCGCCATACGCCACATTCGTCAGCTTTCTCTGCAGCTTGTCATTACCGAAAGACACCTCATTGTCATTCTTCGCAATGGAGCCGGAGCCCAGCGCGACACTGTTGTCCCCCTGCGCATTCGCACCGTAGCCGTACGCCGCGGAATCTTGGCCTTTCTCCGACGCCGCGATATTCTTATCAAAATCCGTGGAGAGATAATGATTCGGATTCGTCTTATCCTTGTAATCCTTATCGAAATCGACGATCGTATTTTCTTCGATGAGCGTATCGCCGTATTGAATCAGCGTCTTTTCATCGATGATTTTGTTTCCATTCGGATTGACTTTGCCCGGCGTCGCGAATTCAAACGTCGCGATGGGCGTGCCGTCATTGGTGATGATGGAATTTGTTTTGCTGTTGATCGTCTGCCCCGTTTGTGCGATTTGGTCATAGACCGCCACATCGCCGAGAGTTTCCCCTTTGGCGACATTCGTCAATTTCCGCGAGAGATCTTCCTTGTACGTCAGTCCTGTTTCCGGATCGGTATCGCCCTTCTTGTGACCGAAGGAAACATTGCCGTCCTTCGCCACCGAATCCGAGCCGATCGCGACAGAGCCTTCGCCGATGGCGAGAGCATCCTTGCCGAGCGCCGTGGATTCAGTGCCCTGCGCGTTCGCACCATAGCCATATGCCGTGGAATCCTTGCCCTTCGTCTCGAAATTTTTGTCGAAATCCGTGGAGAGGTAATGATCCGGATCCGTCGCCGTTTTATAATCCTTGTCGTAATCGACGATAGAATCCATATTGGCATATTCTTCAATATTTTTGAAGAAATATTTTTCCGTAATGTACTTATTGCCTTCTTTGTCGACGTTTTCAGCATCCGCATCCGCCGTCGCAATCGTCACGAGTACATTACCGGCATTGTCGCGAATGACATTCGTTCTCGTATCCTTTTCCCCGTCTGCCGGCTCCGTAATCATGTCACCGGAAACGGTCTGATTTTTCGCCGCGATCTGATCCCAAATCGCGACATTACCGCTCTCCGTCCCTTCCGCGACATTCGTCAGCTTGCGCTTCGTCGAATCGTTGCCGAAGGAAACTTCGTTATTCTCCGCGGTCGTCGAGCCTTCACCAATCGCGACAGAGCTCGTCCCCGTCACCTGCGCGCCTTCGCCGATGGCAATCGAGCCGTTTCCTTCCGCGACCGCGTCCTTTCCGAAAGCGACGGATTGATCGCCCTTCGCATTCGCGCCGTAGCCATACGCCGTGGAATCTTTGCCGTGATCGACATTCGCCTTGTTTCCGAAATCCGTGGACAACCAATGATCGCCCTCGACACTCCCGTAATTCTTGTCGTAATCGACGATGGACGTACCGGAGCCGCCCTGTCCCGCATAAAATTTGAATGCGACATTATCGTCATTCGTCTTGACCGTCACGATACCGTCATCGTCCGCTTCATAGACTTTGTAGCTGCCGTTTTCTTGGAGCTGCGCATCTGCGAGCTGTCCGTAGGTGGCCGCGTCCGTATTTTCCGTGCCGTTTGCCACATTCACAATCCGGCGATTCGTCTCATCCGTACCGCCGCCGACAGAGAAAGTATTCGCTTCCGTTGCAATGGAGCCATAGCCGAGCGCCACGGAATTATCACCCTGCGCATTCGCCTTGTAGCCGAGTGCCACAGAATTTTCTCCGCGAACGGTGCCTTCTTGATTATTCCACTTGACATCAATCCAATGGTTTCCATCGCTTCTGATGACGAAGGGATCTACAGGATCATCATTCGGGAATTGAATATCGATCGTCGTCAAGACCGTACCATCATTTGCTTTCAAGACGACCGTATTATTGTCCTTGGTGACGACATGACTCGTTTTATCTTTATCCTTCTCCAGAATCTGACCCCAAGTCGCCGCATCGTATTGCGAATCGCCGTACGCCACATTCGTCAGCGCTCTCTGCAGATTTTCGTTACCGAAAGATACTTCATTGGCATTCGTCGCGACCGAGCCGGAGCCGAGAGCCACCGAATTGTCTCCCTTCGCCTGTGCGCCATAGCCGTACGCCGCGGAATCTTTACCCTTTTCCGTATCGGCAATGTTCATTCCGAAATCCGTGGACAGCCAATGTTTTCCGCTGTCGTCCACCGTGTCCTTCGCCGTCTTATCGAAATCGACGATCGAATTCAACTCGACCGATTCCTCGATATTCTTATGGAAATAATTTTCCGTGATGTACTTATCGCTCGTCTTGTCGACCGCATCCGGATCCGCCGTCGCAATCGTCACCAGCACATTGCCGTCATTGTCGCGAATCACATTCGTCCGCTCATCCTTTGCACCGGTCGCCGGCTCCGCGATCTTGGCACCGGAAACAGTCTGCCCCTTCGCCGCGATGGCGCTATACACATCGCCGCCCGAGACAAATCCCGTATTATCTTCGGAAACGCTGCCCGCCTCAAACGTCGCGAGCACCGTGCCATCATTCGTGCGGATGACATTCGTCTTTTTCTTGTCGTCACCCGTCGTCGTCTTCAAGGAAATGGTCTGACCATCCGCCGCAATCTGATCCCAAATCGCGACCTCACCGTAATTCTCACCTTCGGCGACATTCGTCAATTTGCGCGTGAGATCTTCCTTATACAAACTGCCCGTCTCCGGATCGGTATCGCCCTTCTTGTGACCGAAGGAAACATTTCCCTCCGAAGCTACCGAATCCGAACCAATCGCGACAGAGCCTTTGCCGGTAGCGAGAGCGTCCCTGCCGAGAGCGACAGATTCATCGCCCTGCGCATTCGCCCCATAGCCATACGCCGCCGAATCTTTGCCCTTCGTCTCGAACGTCTTGTTGAAATCCGTCGACAGCCAATGCGCGCCACTGTAGTCACCCTTGGTCTTATATTTTTCATCGTAATTCACGATGCTGGACAAGGAAATTTTCTCGATATAATCATAAATCTGCTTACCGGAAACAATCCCGTTTTCATCTTCCGCCGAAATCGTTCCGTTTTTGAGAGAAAACGTCGTGATGACACTGCCGTCATTCGTAACCAAATCGACCTTGTTCCCGCTCGCATCCAACTCGACCAAATCCTGTCCTTGGCCATACAATGCGGCAATCTGCCCCCACGTCGCGGCATCATGATTCGTAGTCCCATACGTCACATTTACGACCTTACGCGTAGCATTGGACGTACCGACAGAGACCACATTGGTCTGATTCACCGTCGTCTCAGATCCGGCGCCCAAGGCCACGGAATTTAGCCCCTTCGCATTCGCGCCGACGCCGAGAGCCTGCGCATTCAGCGCGGAAACCTGCGCGCCGTAGCCGAGCGCCACCGAATTCGCATTCGTGATTGTATTCGCGCCGCCGATGGCCGTCGACTTCCCGGCGCCATCGTTAATCGTAATCCCGACGCCCATCGCCACTTCTTGGCCGGACTCCGTCACATCATTCGAAGCCGTCAAGAGCGCATTCGTATCCGTACTCGTAGGCGCCTTGCCGATCGTAATCTCTCCACCGACAGCCATCGCCTGCGAAGTATACACATTATTCTTTATCCCGACAGCCAACGCTTGCCCCTTGACCGTCACCGGATTTCCATTCTCATCCTTGACCGTGATTTCCTGCGCATTGACCGTATTGCCGCCGCCGAATGCCATGGACTGATCCGAATACACCACATTATTCAGCCCATAAGCAACCCCGGACGAGACATTCCCAGTACCATCAGTCGTATCCGTCCCAATGGTATTACTCCCGACAGAAATCGTCTGCGTCCCGTAAGACTGATTCCCGATCCCCATCGAAACATTGAGCGAACCCTTGATTTTATTCTTCGTCCCAATCGTCATGGACATAAAATCACGCTTGTTATCGTCAGTCGTATACTGCTGGGTCTTCTCATCTATCGTGTAATTGCCGACTTCGTTGCCGCCGCCGATGACAATCGAACCGATGGCATGCACCGTATTATCCGTACCGAACCCCATGGATTTCGTCCCGTATACGGTATTGTTCTCACCGATGAGCATCCCGTGACCGGTCCAAGTCGTCATATTATCAATAGCAGCCACCGCCTTATCGCCCGCCGCCTTAATTAGAGCTTCGCTGAGACCTTGATCCCGCGCTTCTTTCTCAGCCAATGCTCTTACCTTGGGCTTTGCTTCATCCACCTTCTTGATTATGTCATCCATAGTGGTGGAATCTTTGATACTGTCTATAAAGTCATCTCCGCCCAGTTGCCCGGTCGCATACAGTGTGACCAACTTTTTGACCGCCGCTATATCCGTCTCTCCATTGTCGACAGCATCACTGGCGGCCTTTAGCAAATCCGTCTTCCCGACCGCCGCCGTATTATTCACGCCGAAAGCCAGCGTCACATCAGACTTTGTACTACTATCTAAATCGAAAGCTTTGTCATTCTTCTTAATAATCCCGATAGTATTTCCACTACCCATCGCAATGGAATCCGAACCGAAAACTTCGTTGCTCATCCCCTGCGCCATAGCACCGTATGTTGTCGAATTCGCGTCCGTTTTTCCATCACCGTAAACCTTATTCTCAAGCCCGAAAGTCATAGACGCATACGCTTCCGTCACATTCTGTCCGCCAAGCGACAAAGCATTTTGCGCCGAAGCTATATTCCCCGTGCCGATAGCAAAAGACGCACTCTCCGTCGCCGCATTGATATTCCCGATAGCAATCGCATTACTGCCGCTCGCTTCCTGATATTTTCCAGTAGCAACCGTTCCTGCGCCAATAGAAATCGCATTCTGCCCCGTAGCTTTATTGTACGTACCCATGGCGATAGCGCTCTCAGTGTTCCTCTTAGTGGAATCCTCCGGATCCGTAGATCCGCTACCTTCCCGTGATGTTGTTTCTACTGTTTGGTTCCCGAACCCGACGGAAACGGAATACCCGGCGCTACTCTGATTCTGTGCGCCCAAAGCGACGGAATATTTCCCGCTCGCAGTCTGAGCATCTCCAGTAGTAAAAGTATAATCTGATGTACTATCCACAACCTCCCCGGAGCCGATAGCAATCGCACCAATCCCCGAGGCCATATTATTCGTCCCGAGGGAGACAGCACTTCTCCCCGTAGATTGGTTCTTTGCCCCGTACGCAATCGTACGAACCTCGCTTGCCGTATTACTATACCCGATACTTTGCGAATAATATTGCTCAGCCTTGTTTCCACTGCCTATCGACTGCGCATAATATTGGCTGGAAGTATTGCCGTACCCCAAAGCGATAGAATACTGCCCGCTTGCCGTCTGCTTTTTCGAAGTACTCTCCCCGGCGCCAATTGCAATCGCATTCGCATTTGACGCTTGGTTATAAGACCCTATCGCGACAGCATTCGTATTACCGGCCGTATTCGCATAACCATACGCCATGGAATAATTCGCTGTCGCACTGTTTAACGCCCCGATGACCTGCGCATAGTTCCCCTGCGCCAATTGTCTTGTTAGAATAGCATCAGTCGTCACCTCACCGGAACCAATAGCAATAGCGCCGGTCCCCAACGTTTTATTCGCTGTACCGATACTAACCGCATTTACGCCATCCGAATAGTTTGAAAGCCCCATCGCGATACTACTATTGCCTTTTGCGGTATTAGCTACCCCATTTTCACCATTGGTATATTTAGCGGATGTGCCAAGATAACCACCAATAGCCAAAGCATTTTCCCCTGTTGCTTCATTGCTATCGCCAATAGCCACAGCCCCCTTCGATGTCGACTGATTGGCAATACCAATTGCAATGGATCCCTGTTTCGTTGATTTCTGCTGAAGATTGGCAGTTCGTCCCTCCTCATTATAAAGAACAACGCGGTCGTTCTCCTCCTTCACTTTCGTACCCAGCGCAGCAGACCCAATAGCAATGGAAGCCTCTCCCGTCGCATTATTCGCCCAACCAACAGCCAATGAACTCTCACCGCTTGCCAAGTTTTTTAAAGTACTACCCTCTGTGATTCGTTCTTGATCTTTTTTGTCACCTGACGTATACACTTGAGTAAACCCTGTGCCTATTGCATAAGAAGCCTTGCCTGTCGCCGCATTTTGAAAACCGATTGCAACAGCATTTTCATTGCTAACATAATTTTTGACGCCCACGGCACTGCCTCCAGATTTACCGGTAAGCACTTGGTTTTCAAAACCGACAGCAAAAGCATTGGACTGTCGTACTGTATTAGACACCCCCAGCCCAAGACCGCCGCTTTTCGATTGTACGTCATTCCACGCCCCTAAAGCCACGCTTCGGCTTCCTTCTACATAATTTTCATTGCCAAACAAAGAATTCCAATAACCGGAAGAAGTATTCCCTTTACCAACCGCAGTCGTATTTTCACCGTTTTTAATTACATTTTGCGTGCCAATCGCAGTCGAGCCACCGTTCGAATTCTTCGTCTCCTCTATGAGATTCTGAAATCCATACGCCGAACTATTTTTCATCTTAACTTGTATGGTCTGATCCACTTGCGCTACACCATAATCAGTACGACCATCCTCCGTAATTTGTGCGACATTCACTAGAGCCATCACCTGCCCTCCGGACATGCCCAACAATAATGCCAAGATTCCCGCCTTCATGAGACGGCTTTTGTTTTTGTTTCTTTGTTTCATGATTACACTTCTCCTTTTTGTGTGTAAACACCGGAAACGATAAATAAAATAATTTTCGCTTTCTGCCGAAAACAATTGGCAATTTGTATGAAAAGTACACAGTACACAGTGCACAGTACACAGGAAAACCAAAAATCAGAATTGAGGTTTGAGAGGCCTCACGATTCCGCTTTTTCCTTTGAGGCATTCCCGCTAAGACGTCCCTGCTGATAGAGATGAGGGAAAGCGGAGTCGCTTCGCGACATTTTTATATGCGCCTTCGGCGACCCATCACCCGGCCTTCGGCCACCCTCCTCCAATAAGGAGGGCTTGACCGGAACCGCTTCGCGATTTTTTTATAAAATGCGGCGGAGCCGCCTCCGCTTTAGCCTTCCTTTGGAGGAAGGTGGCCCCGGAGGGGTCGGATGATGGGTCGCCAACGGCGTTATAAAAATCATCGCCGCAGGCGATACCGCTTTCATCTGATGTCTGACGTCTCCATCCCGCCTGACGACACCGCTTTCCTATGACGTCTTCGGCACGCTCGCTGTAAGGAGGCCCGCCTGTGCAAAATTCGCCGGCTCCGCGCCGTCATCTCCGACAGCGTGCAGAACTTCCGGGGCGCCGACGCGTCTCGCAGCCTTAAGTGGCAAGAATGCGTCATGAAGCAAACATTCCGTGAACAGGTGACGTAAGCATTTAAGGCTGAGCGGCGGCGCCCCATGAGCCGAGGCGAATTTTGCCCTGGCGGCGGCTTCTTTCTCTTGCTTCGTTCTCTTTCTTCCCCGGGGAAGAAAGAGAATGAAGTGCTGTAAGGAGTACCGGCGGCACGCGCCGAAAAATGACGCGCGGCGCAAGCCGCATTTTTATAAAAATCGTCGCGCAGCGACACCTCTAAAATCTGACGTCTGACCATCTGACGTCTGACGTCTCCATCCTGCCTGACGCAAAACCCCAAATCACAAAAAAAGGAAAGGAAAAAAACATGCCATCCACCCATTGGACACCCGCTCAGGAATCCGCCCTTAATGCACGCGGCGGGAATTTATTGCTTTCGGCGGCGGCCGGCAGCGGGAAGACCGCCGTTCTGGTCGAGCGCGTCATTCGTCGCATCACCGACCCCGCGGATCCCGTTTCCATCGACAGCCTTCTCATTCTGACATTCACGCGGGCCGCGGCGGGCGAAATGCGGACGAGGATTGCCACGGCGCTTTCCGCCCGTCTGGAAGAAGAAGGAGCACGCCTTCGCGAGCAGCCCACGCAAGAGAGCGCCGAGCGTATCCGGTATCTGAAGAAACAGCTCACTCTCCTCTCCGGTGCCGATATTTCCACGATTGATTCTTTCTGCCAATCCATTCTGCGCCGCTATTTCTACCTGCTCGACATCGATCCCGACTTCAAAATTCTCTCCGACGCCAATGACATTTTCCTTCTCCAAGACGAAGTCCTCTCCGAAGTCCTCCTGCGCCATTACGAAGCGGGCGATTCCGATTTCATCGACCTCGTCGACCTCTACGCCGCCGGCTATCGCGATACGAATCTGCGCGCGGAAATTTTGCGCATTTACGGATTCACCCGCGCCATGGCCTTCCCGGACGATTTCATTTCCCGGCTCGCCGATCCCTACGACATCCCCGAAGATTCCCTGCCCGACAGCATTCCCTGGGTGCGCGCTCTCCTTTCGGATCTCCACGCCGACGCGCTCCTCTGGAAAGATTCCTACCGCCGCATTCTGCGCCTCATGGACGAACCGGCCTTTGCCGACGCGTTTTCCGCCTACCAAGAAAATATTTCCGAAGAATACGCCGCCATCGGCGAGCTCGCTTCCGCCGAGACTTGGGACGAATGGTACCGCGCCGTGCACACAGATTTCTTCACCCGCCTCCCCTCCATCCGCGGCCAAGAGGACGAAGATTTCCTCCGCGCCAAAGACGAAATCCAAGCCCTTCGCAAAGTCGTCAAAGACGAATTGAAGAAACATCGCGAGACGTACTTTTCCGTCGCACCCGCGCAATGGGCTCGCGACATGGCCGCCGCGCGTCCGCTCGTTTCCATGCTCTCCACGCTCCTCCTCGAATTTCACGACGCCTACATGGCGCGCAAAAAGAAAGACGGCCTCATGGAATTTCACGACATGGAGCACGCCGCCCTCCGCCTCCTTTTGGCGGACGGCTCGACGCCCGAGTGCCCCCTTCCCTCCGAGACGGCGCTCGCCCTGCGCGCGAAATACCGCGAAGTCATGCTCGACGAATACCAAGACACGAATGGCATCCAAGAGCTCATCACCGCTCTGATTTCCGACGGAAGAAACCGTTTCCTCGTCGGCGATCTCAAGCAGAGTATCTACCGTTTCCGCCAGGCCGATCCCGGCATTTTCCTCGGGAAATACGAAAGTTTCCCGGAAAACGATCCCGAAAATCGCCGCATTGATTTGAATTTGAATTTCCGCAGCGACGCGGCGGTCCTCTCCGCGACGAATCACATTTTCCGTCAGCTTTTGCAGAAAACGGAAGACGGCGCGCCGCTCGAAATCGGCTACGGCGAAAAGGAAGCGCTCTATCCCGGCCGAAAAGCCGACCTTCCCGAAAATTACATCGGCGGCACCGTCGATATTTCCCTCGTCAATACGCCCGGCAAAGACGCCGACGAAGACGAGACCGTCGACACAGATTTGGAGAAAAAAGAAATCGAAGCCCGCCTCATCGCGCGGACCGTCCAAGACCTCATCGCGAGCCGAAAAGTCGTCCAGGACAAAGACGGCAGTTTCCGACCCGTCGAATACCGCGACATCGCCATTCTCGTCCGCGCCGCGGAAAAACGCGCCGGATTCCTGCAAGCGACCCTGGCCGACGCCGGCATTCCCAGCCTCACCGAGCAGGGTAGCGATTTCTTTGCCGCCGCCGAAATTCAGATTCTCCTCGCGCTCCTCCGCCTTCTTGACAATCCGCACCAAGACCTTTCCTGCGCCGCCGTCCTCCGCTCGCCCCTCGTCGGCCTCGGCGAAGAAGCGCTGGCTCTGCTCCGCCTCGAAAATCCTACTTCCCTCTGGGACGCCGTTTCCGCCGGGACCGCGCGGCTCCCCGAAAGCGACGCCGGCCGCCTCGTCCGTTTCCGGAAACAATATCGGACATGGCGCGCTCTTTCCCGCGCCGAAGGCGTCGCCGACCTTTTGGAAACCATCCTCGCCGACACCGATTTCCCCGCGTACCTTTCCGGCATGCCGGGCGGTGATATGCGCCGCGCCCGCGTCCTCTCCCTCCTCTCCGCCGCCCGCCGCCGCGACGAAGACGACACCGGCGGCCTTCCCGGTTTCCTCGCCTACATGCGCCGCACCGAAGACAGCGGCCGCAATTTCCGCCAAGAAGCCGCGCCCACCGACGCAGGAAACGCCGTCCGCATCATGACCATTCACAAGAGCAAAGGCCTCGAATTTCCCGTCGTCATCCTGGCCGCCGCCGGCGACTCCTTCAACAAAATGGACCTCTCCGGCACCGGCCTCATCCACAAAGACCTCGGCCTCGGCCTTTGCCGCCTCGAAAAAACCGGGCTCCTCCGCTGGCCCACGCTCTACTGGTACACCGTCCGCGCCGCCATCCGCCGCGAAGCCCTCGCCGAAGAAGCGCGCCTCCTCTACGTCGCCATGACCCGCGCCAAAGACAAACTCATCCTCTGCGGCACGACCGCCGACGCCGAAAAAATCATCAGCGACCTCGCGCAAAATTTGAAAGGAAACAAAGGCCTGCCGCCGCATCTCGCCCTCCGCGCCCGTTGCTACCTCGATTGGATTCTCCCCGCCGCCCTGACCAGCCGCTCCCTCGCAGACCTTTGGGGCGACAATCAAAAAGACGCCGTCATCACCGACGACGCCGAACCGTCTCACTTCACCTTCACCGCCACGAGCCTCGCGGACCTTTTGACCGAAGAAGAAAAAACGGAAACCCTCGCCGCGCAAATCGATACGGAAACAGCCGCCGCGCTTCGTTTCCTCTCCCAAAAAGGAAAAGCGCCCGATTGGCTAAAAAATCGTTTCCTCTGGCAATACGAAAATCCCGGCGCGACGAAAACGCCCGCCAAGCTCACCGCCACCGCCGCCGTGCGCCTGGCCGAAGCCGAAAAAGAAGAAGAAATGCCCTCCGTCGTCCTCGCGGACAATTTGGAAGAAACGGACGCCCTGCCGCCGGACTTCGCGACGCCGCCCGCCTTCCTCGCGCCAGAAGAAACAAAAACCGCCGGCACATCCTACGGCACGCTCATGCACAAAGCCATGGAAATTTTGGATCTCGCCCGCCTCACGGACGCCGCCTCCGTCCGCGCCGCCCTCCAAAACGCAGCGGAGAAAGGCATTTTCAATGAAAGCGAAGCCAAGATTCTCCTCCGCGACCGTCCCGGCAAAAATCCCGCCGAAGACATCGCCGCCTTCCTCCGAAGCCCCCTGGGTGACGCCCTCCGCCGCTCCAAAAAAATTCACAAAGAAATGCCCTTCTCCCTCCTCATCCCGGCGCGTCGTTTCTATCCCGCATGCGAAGAAAGCGAACGCGTTTTCCTCCAAGGCACCATGGACTGCCTCTTGGAAACGGAAACCGGCGCCATCGTCATCGATTACAAAACCGACCGCGCCAAAACCGCCGAAGAACTCGCCGCCCACTACGCCCCGCAGCTCCAAATCTACGGAGAAGCCGCCGAAAGACTCCTCGGCCTCCCGATGAAAGGTCTCTACCTATGGAGTTTCGCGCTGGGAAGGGAAATACCAGTTAGCAATTAGTAGTTAGGAGTTAGGAGTTGGCATGGCTGTGTCTTGCTTTCCTTTTGAGGCGTTTGAGATGAGAAGTTTTCTGCTAACAGAAATGGGGAGCCCGACTTGGGTTCCTCTTTTCTTTGGCGGCGTTGGCGGTGAAAGACGTGGCTTTGGTCGTACTCGGCTTTTGCGTCTAACGCAAATACATTGATACCGCCAATTATATACGACTGTATCGAGATACCTATCATCTCCACCGAAATCCAAAACATCTAGAAATGATACAGTAGCCGTCAGAAAATTCGAATCAAAATAGTCCCACCAAAAAATCCGATGCTTTTTATGGCAGCTTTTTTTATTGGAGCCGGAAAACGGTCAGATACAGGGCTTCATCCCGATCTGCTTTCCGTGGCATTGGATGTAAAAAATTCTGCTGGCAAAGAAGCGAAACTCTGCTTCCATCGCTTACACTGCAAATGATCTTCCCTTGCTTTCCTCATGCAAAAAGGACAGGCTCAAAGCCCGCCCCTTTCGCTGCCGTTTCCGGCGTTGGAGAAGTATATGGAAAGCCGAATCTCAAAAGCTACAGCGTGAAGGTTCTTAACGCCGCTTTTTCGATTCAACAGTTCCACCAAGAAAATGAAGTTGCGATGAATTTTTTCGACCGAAATCACTATTCTGCAAAGTGACGAGAAATAATTCATCACATGAAAAAGAATTAACGAATCGCCACTCCTATGCCAGAGAGAAGATTGGCAATTTGTTGCTGCAGTCTGGCATTATCCGCTTCCAGCTGCGCAATCCGTTTCTCTTGCGAATCAAGGCGGGAGTCTTGGATCTTGTTACGCTGGATTTCTCTGGCCATATTGGCTTCCAATGCATCTATTCTATTTACCAGATCCACGGCGCTCCGATAAGTGCCGGCCTTCTTGCCTTTGTTCCCCAGCTTGAAGGAAACGCCCAAATTCACCATGGGATCTCCGTTCCCTATTGTGCTGGCCATGGACACTGTCGTATCCTCATTCGGTTTGAAAAAAGCGCCTAAAGCTCCTGCGTTGGCTCCTTTGTAATGCCCGTAGCCGACAGCAAAGCTTACTTTATCATTCGGATCATAATCTTCCGGATGGAGAGCGGCCAAGGCAGCCGCTCCTGCGCCGACTTGATGGATGTCGTCAGAGAGTTGCGCCACTTGGTTATCCATAGACTTCATCGCATCATAGACAGCGCCACCCGTCACAAGACTGGTATTTCCACTTTCGACCTTTCCGTCTTTCTTGACGGCGAGACCGTTATCGCCTACGGTGAGATCCGTCGTATCGTATTTGAGAGAAATCTGGTTGCTATCGGAAACGCTGATCGTTTTGTCGTCACCTTTGTAAATGACGCCAGTACCGTTGATTGCGACACTAAAGGAAGTGTCCCCATTCCCTTTCGTGAAGGTCAATCTTCCGGTGGATTCATCATAGGTACCGTTCGTCACCATCGAATTGTACACAGTCTGCCCCGTCACAATGCCGGTGCTGTCGCTTGTGACCGTACCAGTCTTATTAACGGCAAGGCCATTATCGCTGACGGTGAGATCACTGCCGTCGACTTTGACGGAAATGGTAGGATTGTCAGTTGTGGTATCAATAGCAATCCCTTGACCAGCAGTATATGAAGCGCCACTACCACCACCCGCACCGATACCTGTAATGGTGAAAGCCGTCTCCCCTGCTCCGTTCGTAAAAGTCAACGTCCCAGCAGAAGAATTATAGCTACCGCCTGTCACAATCTGTCCATAGGCCGCCGCATCATTTTTATCCGTCCCATAAGCAACGTTTGTGAGGCGCGCAAATTGATTGCTTGCATAAGTCTCTGCCGTATAGCCTTCTTCTTTTGTCGCGCTGTAATGTGTATTCCCTTTTGTATCGGTGTACACATATTGTCCTGTAAAGTCTCCTTGCTTATGTCCGAAGGAAACAGTACCAGATACGGTATTGACGGCCTCGTTTCCGATGGCTACCGCGCCGGTCGCATCGGCTGTCGTACTATCTCCTGCCCCAACATAAGCAGAATAACCAAATGCCATTCCTTTATTGGCGGTAACTATGCTACCGATTCCAAAAGCCATAGCGTCTTCTTCGAGCGCCTGATTCGATGTCCCCATCGCGGTCGCACGCAGATTGGTCGCTTTGTTATTCGCGCCGAATGCGGAGGAAGCATTCCCGGAAGCTGTATTCCCATATCCGAATGCACTAGACGAGATCCCGGAGGATGTATTCCCGAGACCTATGGCGCTGGCGAAATATTCTCCTGTCGCTTTGTTACTACCACCGAGAGCCACATTGTAATATCCGACTGCGGTATTCTCTGAGCCGATAGCAGTCGCAAATAAGCTATACGTTCCTTCTGTATCCCCTGCCGTGTTGTTATACCCGATAGCGGTGGTTTGATGAGCGTAGGCTTTATTATCCACACCCAGAGCGGAGGCATTGCTTGCTTTGGCCTGATTCGTAGCGCCCAAAGCTACGGCACCATTGCCCATCGCTTTCGAGGCGGTACCTATAGCCAAAGCACTCTGACCGCTTGCCGCGGCTTGGCTTCCAAGTGCCAAAGCAGCGATACCGCTTGCCGTCGTCATTCCGTTTGCCACTTCAGTATCGGATGTGCTCTGCGCCATATTCTTGACGCGAAGCTGATTGGTCGTGCTGTCGATGGAAATCGTATCGCTATCCACATAGCTTCCACCACCGCTTGTTCCTACTTTAATCTTGAATGCGGTGCCGCCGTCGTTGGTCTTGACGGTGACGATGCCATCCTCACCGGCTTCATATACCGTATAGGTCGTGCTTGTCGTCGCGCTTTCTCCTTCGCCGGTCGTTGTCGTCACAGCCTGCGCATTCACCAATTGCCCATACGTCGCCGCATCCGAACTCTCTGTGCCATCCGTGACATGAACAATCTTACGAGTCACTTCCCCTTTCGTTTCAAAAGGAGTTCCTTCATATCGAGTATAAGAATATCCGACAGAAACCACATTTTCCGCATCCGCCACAGAATTACTCCCAAGCGCCACTGCATTTGCAGCCGTCACCCTAGCCTGATAGCCAATAGCGCTTGCATAATCACCGGAAGCTTTTGCACGTTGCCCAATCGCGGTCGAATATTGACTAGATGCTCCTGCTGCATATCCAAGTGCAATTGATACATAGCCAGATGCTTCAGCGCTCGCCCCGGCAGCAACTGTCCAGAAAGTAGAAGCTTGAGCTCCGTTCCCAATAGCGACAGCGGCATCACCAGATGCTTTTGCACCATGTCCCAAAGCAACAGCTTCATAGTCTGTCGCTTCTGCATTATACCCGATAGCTATCGTCCATGTATCAGTAGCTTCAGCTCCGTTCCCAATTGCAATGCCGCCCATATCATCCCACTTCTCCGTAACGCCTGGAGATACAGTCGCTTTCAGACCAATTGCTATACCACCATCAGCTGTAACACTTGCTTGTCTGCCGACAGCAATTCCGTTAACGCCGCCAGAACCACTTACACCTTCGGCACCAACTATGGCACAATCCCCAATTGCGATGGAACTCTGAGTATATGCTTTTGCGCCATAATTTATAGCCGTAGACGAAGAACCAGACGAAACGGCATCTGACCCAATTGCAACCGAGTGATAACCAGCACTTGTGACTAATGTCTCTGACAATTTACTCCCGATAGCAATAGAGAAAGACGAAGCGCTGGCGCCATTCCCTATTGCTATACCAGAGCCTCCCTCCGAACTGGCACTATGCCCTATTGCAATCGTGTTAGTCGACACGGTTTTCGCTTCCGCACCAATGGCAATATTGTAAGCATTAGAAGCATCCGCTTTATACCCCAATGCAATTGATTGCAAACTGGCCGTAGCCTTATACCCAAAAGCCGTTGCATAACTAAACGATGAAGATCCGGTGCCAATAGCGATCCCATAATCTCCCGTGACTTTGGCTCCATTATAATCTTGACCCGTTACAAGTTCAGAACTTCCAATTGCAATTCCGCCGACGCCTTGAGAATCTTTAACTTGAGCGTCTACACCGGCAGTCGCTTTATAACCAATTACCACAGAACGGTCGGTATATGCCTTTGCTTCATAATTGATCGCTGTCGATCCATAACCGTAAGCGCCGGCATAACCCCCAATGGCAATTGAAAAGTTTCCCTCCGCTCTTGTTTCGAGAAGACCTCCGCCCTGGCCAATTGCAATTGAACTCATACCATATGCGTAAGAACTCCCGATAGAAATAGCGCCGCTCTGCCATGCAGTAGCACCAAATCCGAGTGCCGTCGTCGAATAGCCCATTGCATTTGAAGCCGTACCAATAGCAATTCCATAATCATCTCTGACTTCAGCGCCGGGATGATAGGTCGTTTCATCAATATCCACCCTGCCCCCGATTGCAATTCCACCGACCCCACCGTAAAGAGTCCCGTCATAGCCAGCTACAGCCCCACGCCCAATTGCTATAGAAGAATTATCATAAGCTTTAGCCGCTCCATAAGCTATCGAATATTCACCCAAAGCACCAGCTCCATAACCAAGCGCCGTCGCATAGTTTCCAGCCGCATTCGCCGTATACCCATAAGCCGTCGAATTTTCTCCGCGCGTCACGGATGTGCTATCAGCCGCTCCATTCCACACAAGATCGACCCAATGCTTTGTCGCATCTCCAATGACGAGAGAATCTTCACCTCCACTTGTTCCTACTTTAATCTTGAATGCGGTGCCGCCGTCGTTGGTCTTGACTGTAACGATGCCATCATCACCGGCTTCATATACCGTATAGGTTGTGCTTGTCGTCGCGCTATCCCCTTCGCCGGTTGTTGTCGTCACGGCCTGCGCATTCACCAATTGCCCATAGGTCGCTGCATCATAATTATTGACCCCATTAGCGACATTTGTCAGCCGAGACAAAACCGTATCAGAATATTCTTCAGAATCTAAACGATCATCACTAATTTCATAATGCACATCTCCTTTTTGATGACCAAAAGAAACTGTCGCTACCTTATTATCGCCTTCTGTCGTAATATCCGTTCGTACCACAGATTGGTATCCGATTGCCGTTGATTTTTCCCCATACGCTTGCGCCGTAAAACCTAAAGCCGTTGCAAATGCGCCCTCCGCATGCGACATGGCTCCCAAAGAAACCGTCCCCTCGTTATATGTCCGAGAAAGATAACCTAGCGCTACTGACTTTTCTCCATATCCAGAAGAAGCCATCCCAATGGCAATACCATAATTAGCCGCAACACGAGCAGGAGCTTCTAAGCCACTAGTACTCCAACTGGAACCATTGCCAATCGCAATACCCCCATATCCAATTGTCTTACCATCAGAATCTTTTTCGATTTCATAATTGCCCTCGCCATGATTAGTACCATTACCAACGATAACACCATTACCATAGGCTAAAGAATAATCTGCATATGCAGTCGAATCGGCACCAATAACCATCGATTTTTGGCCAACAGCTGCAGCACTAACCCCAATAGCCATACTATATTCAGTTTTTGCCCTTGCATAGGTTCCCAAAGCGATAGCATAGCGCTTCTCTGCAGTAGCTTGATATCCTACAATTGTCGTATAACCTCCTTCCCCCGTCGCATATGCACCAATTGAAACAGAACATAAATCCGTCGAAGAAGCCGTGCCGATAGCTATAGCCATATTACCCTTAACATTCGCACCAGGAGCAGATTCTGAAATTTCATTTATCCCGAGACCGCTTCCAATCGCAATAGACCCCTGATTATTAAATATCAAAGTATCCGCTTCAACTTTTGCTCCACGACCAATTACTATTGAATAAGAAGGAACCGCCGAAGACGAATCACCTATTGCTATGGAATACCATCCCCTAGCATAACTAGAGTTTCCTAAAGCCAACGCACTAACGTGACTTGCCGTTGCACCATACCCAATAGCAACTGCATTCATTATTGTTGCCGAAGAAGATGTGCCGATCGCTATACCATGCTCCCCCAGAACAGTCGCTCCGGTGGTCGTACCATCCGTTGTCGTCGCACTACCGATCGCAATACCGCCTATTCCTTTGTGATCAAAAGTGCCATCCGCCTTAACAGTTGCTCCATTACCAGCAGCAAAAGTATAATCTGCAAGTGCGCTCGCACCGCTCCCCAGCGCAGTAGCATAAGCGCCAGAAGCCGTAGCCCCTTCCCCAAGTGCCATCGCATTCGCCGCAGTTGCACTGGTACCATAGCCAACCGCCAACGAATATTCTACCGCAGACGAAGAAGTTCCCAGCGCTATACCATAATCCCCTGTCACTGTCGCTCCAGTCGTCGTATCATCCGTTGTCGTCGCGCTACCGATGGCGATGCCGCCTACTCCACCGGAATCAACGGTATCTTCTGTCCCCGTTATCGCTCCATTACCAACTGCAAAGGAATATCTGCTGTACGCATTGGCATTTGCGCCCAACGCGACAGCATAAATATTAGCCGCCTTCGCTTTATATCCGATAGCCGTAGAAGTCTCTCCGGAAGCAGTCGCACTATCCCCGACAGCCGTCGCATTGGTGCCCGATGCCGTCGCGCCATTCACATTAAATGTCTCTTTCGTTCCAACACCACTCACGGAGGTCGCCGCCCACACTCCCTGCGGCGCGACCAAAAATCCGACAGCCAATACGACCGCTGCCGTCAATGCTTTCCAGTTTTTTATTTTTATGTTCATGCCATTCATTTTATGTTTTTCTCCCATTTCAGCAAAAACATTGGGCGAATGCCTTTTTGCTCCCGCAAGAGCCTCACAGGCTATTTATACGCCAAATTTTCTATTTATCCTACCACCCCCCCCCTATTTTCTGTCAAGCGGAAAATGACCTTTTTGCTCCTTTTCCGCTATAGAACTTTTTTATAGCAAACATAAAACCAAAAAACAAAAAAAGCTAGGCCTCTCTTCCCTCTTCTCTCTTCCCTATCCGCAGAAAATTTTTCATCTCAATTGTCGCCAAAGAAAAAAAGAAGACAGCCTCGCCGCTCTTCCCTCTTCCCTTTCCGCAGAAAATTTTTCATCTCAATTGCCGCCAAAGAAAAAAAAGAAGACAGCCTCGCCGCTCTTCCCTCTTCCCTTTCCGCAGAAAATTTTTCATCTCAATTGCCGCCAAAGAAAAAAAAGAAGACAGCCTCGCCGCTCTTCCCTCTTCCCTTTCCGCAGAAAATTTTTCATCTCAAATGCCACCAAAGAGAAGAAGAAAACAGCCTCGCTTCTCTTTTCTCTTCCCTCTTCCCTATCAGTAAAAAATTTTCGCCTCAAACGCCGCCAAAGAAAAGAACAACAAAAAGCCAAGGCCTCTCTTCCCTTTCCCAATCTCTCCAATCAAAAAGCATCCTCCCCACGCGGAAAGGATGCCTTTTTATTTTATTTTTCTACATGAACAGTCTTCGTAGCAAAATCCACAGCGCCGCGAGACCCGCTATGACGAAGGCGCCGACGACGAAGAAGCCGGCCATGAGGAAAAATCCTGCCATGACGACGCCGGCTGCGCAGAGCCACAGGATTTTCTTCCAGAGCGGCTGCGCGGAGAAACTGAAGGAGTAGACGTGGACGCCGGGAATTTGGTCGCTTTCTTCTCGGCGCTCTTCTTCGCCTTCCGCCGTGAGCGTGATGCCGTCGTAATCGTGGACGTCCTCGCGCGACATGCGGCGCGTTTCCTCTTGCGCTTCTTCCTGCGTCATGCGGCGCGCCTCGGCCGCTCTTTCTTTTTCGTCCATGGCTTACAGCTCGGACAGTTTCTTCGTCAAAATGCCGTTGACGACTTGCGGATTCGCCTGGCCTTTCGTTTCCTTCATGATTTGTCCCATGAGGAAACCGACGGCTTTTTTCTTGCCGGCTTTGAAATCCTCGACGGATTGCGGATTCGCCGCGATGACCTTGTCCGCGAGTTCTTCGAGGGCGCCCGTGTCGCTGATTTGGACGAGACCTTTTTCTTCGACGATGGCCGCCGCCGCTTTCCCCGTTTCCCACATTTCCGGGAAGACTTGCTTGGCGATTTTACCGGAAATGGTACCGGCGGCAATGAGTTTCAAAAGCTCAGCCATTTGCGAAGCCGTTACGGGGACGGATTTCATCTCAAGCCCGGACTGCGCCATTTGTTTCGCAAAATCGCCCATGAGCCAATTCGCCGCTTCTTTGGGATCGGCGCCGGCCGCGACCATCGCTTCGAAATAATCGGCGCGGTCCTTGTCGTTCGTCAAATAATCGGCGTTGTACGCGTCGAGGCCGTAGCTTTCCATGTAGCGCGCTTTCCGGGCGTCGGGTAGCTCGGGGAGCGTCTTTCTGATGTTTTCGATGTATTCTTCGCTCACGGTGAAGGGCACGAGATCCGGCTCCGGGAAATAGCGATAGTCGTTCGCTTCTTCCTTTTTGCGCATGGATTTCGTCACGCCTTCCTTTTCATCCCAAGTGCGCGTCTCCTGCACGACTTTCCCGCCTTCTTCGAGCACTTCGACCTGGCGGCGCGCTTCGTACTCAATCGCACGCTCCACGCCTCGGAAAGAATTGATGTTTTTGATTTCCGTCTTCGTGCCGAGCTCGGTCTGCCCGACGGGACGGACGGAAATATTCGCATCGCAGCGAAGGCTCCCTTCCTCCATCTTGCAATCGGACACTTCGCAATATTGCAAAATGGCGCGCAGTTTCTCCATATACGCGACGGCTTCTTTCGCCGTGCGCATATCCGGCTCGGAAACGATTTCCAAAAGCGGCGTGCCCGTACGATTGTAATCGACGAGGGAATAATCGGAATCGGTGATGGACGTGCCGTGGTGCACGAGTTTCCCGGCGTCTTCTTCCATATGCGCGCGCGTGATGCGAATGCGCGAAGTCTTGCCGTCCACTTCGACGTCGAGATAGCCCGGCCCGCAAATGGGGAGATCATACTGCGACGTCTGGAAATTTTTCGGCAAATCCGGATAGTAATAATTTTTCCGATCAAACTTGCTGTAGCGCGCGATCTCGCAGTTGAGCGCGAGCCCCGTCCGCACGGCAAATTCGAGGACGTGGCGATTCAAGACCGGGAGCACGCCCGGAAGACCCAGGCAGACTGGGCAGACATTCGTATTCGGATCGGCGCCGAAGGAGGTCTTGCAGCTGCAGAAAATTTTCGTGGCCGTGCGGAGTTCCGTGTGAACTTCCAGCCCGATGACGGCTTCGTATTTCATTTACATTTCTCCTTTCGGTGCGGTTTTCGTGAATTCCGGATGCGCGGCCTCGAAAGCATACGCCGCGTGCAAAATCGTTTCTTCCGCGAGCGGACGGCCGATGATCTGCATCCCGAGCGGCAGACCGCCGGCAAATCCGACGGGAATGGAAACGGACGGCGCGCCGATGAGATTGACCGGCACGGTGCAAATATCTTCCATGTAAAGCGACAGCGGATCGGAGAACGCGCCGAATTGGAACGCCGGTCCCGAAGCCGACGGCGCGACAATGACGTCGCATTTTTCAAACGCCGCATCGAAATCCTGTTTCAAAAGGGTGCGCACTTTCAATGCTTTCAAATAATATGCATCGTAATAACCGGCGGACAGCACGTAGTTTCCGAGCATAATGCGGCGCTTCACTTCCGCGCCGAAGCCCGTGCTCCGCGTATTGATATACATATCGACGATGTCTTTTCCCGGCGCGCGATAGCCGAATCCGACGCCGTCGTAACGCGCCAAATTGGAGCTCGCTTCCGCCGGCGCGATGATGTAATACACCGAGACGCCGCTCTTGATGTGGGGAATGGAAACGGGGACAATCTCCGCGCCTTCCTGTTCGTAGAAGGAGAGCGCCGCGTGAATGGCCGCCTTCGTTTCCTCTTTGATCCCGGGCCCGAAAAATTCATCCGGCACGCCAATGCGAAGGCCTTTCACATCCGTCGTCAGCGCTTTCGTGTAATCTTTTTTCTCCTGCGGAATCGACGTGGAATCCCGGCTGTCGTGGCCGGCAATCGCATTCAGCACGAGCGCCGCGTCCGTCACATCCTTCGTCAAAGGTCCGATTTGATCGAGCGAAGACGCGAAAGCCAAGAGTCCGTAACGGGAAACGAGCCCGTAGGTCGGCTTCAATCCGACGAGGCCGCAGAACGACGCCGGCTGGCGAATCGATCCGCCCGTATCCGAGCCGAGCGCCCACACCGCTTCATTCGCCGCGACCGCCGCCGCCGAACCGCCGGATGAGCCGCCCGGCACGCGCTCCGTATCCCAAGGATTTTTCGTCGGGCCGAAATACGAATTTTCCGTCGAGCTCCCCATGGCAAATTCATCCAAATTCACCTTGCCCAGCGACACATAATCATTCTCCGCAAGCCGCTCGATGACGCCCGCATCGTAAGGTGCCACGAAATTTTCCAACATCCGGGACGCCGCCGTGCACGGCTGTCCTTTGATGCAAATATTGTCCTTGATGGCTCCGGGAATCCCGGCGAGAGGCGCAATCGTTTCCCCCGCCGCAATCTTTTCGTCCACGCGAGCCGCCGCCGAAAGAGCCGCCTCGTCACTCGTCGACAGAAACGCGTGCAATTCCCCCTCGACGCCGTCTCTGTGAGCAATGAAACGCTTCGCAAGCTCCGTGGCGGATATTTCCTTCGCTGCCAATTTTTCGTGCAGCGCGTGTATCGTCCATTCGTTCACAATCCGTCCTCCTCAAATAATTTTCGGCACTTTGAAATACCCGTCTTCCTTCTCCGGGGCATTCATCAGCGCCTCTTCATTCGTAAAAGAAACATGCGGCACATCGTCGCGCATGACATTGTACTGCTCGACCGCGTGCACCGTCGGCTCCGTCTCCGTCGTGTCGTACTGATTGAGCTCGTCCATGTACGTCAAAATGCTGTTCATGGACGCTTTCATCGCTTCCAATTCTTCCGCCTCAAAAGAAAGTCGCGAAAGCAACGCGACCTTTTGGACTTCTTCCGTCGAAATTTTCAATCTCTTCCCTGTCCTTTCTTCCCGCTCCGGCAGGATTTGATTTTATTAAATTGCACACGAAACTCCGCGGCATTTTTCATAATGAAATTATTATACCACAAGGAAACGGAATATGCCGCTGTCTGTCGGATGTTCCCAACCGGCGTGCTCAGTTTTTGTGACAGACCGGATTGAAAAAAAAGTGCACAGTGCACAGTACACAGTGCACAGGTTGACGTGCTTGGCTTTTGTGACATTTGTGCCTCGCGCCGGCGCGTTTTATAAAAAATCGTCGCGTAGCGACACCGCTAAAATCTGACTTCTGATATCTGACCGTCTGACGTCTCAATCCTGCCTGACACAAAAAGACGGCTTTCGCCGCCTCTATTTCTTTAATTCCGTTTTATAATTCCAATAGAAAAAGCCGCATAGCATCGCGACTTCATCTCAAAAATATGGCGGAGCGGGAGGGATTCGAACCCTCGCACCGGTTACCCGGTCTAACGATTTAGCAAACCGTCCTCTTCAGCCACTTGAGTACCGCTCCACAGTTACTCGCTCATTCTACTCTATACAAACGTAATTGTCAAATATTTTCTCTTTCCCTCGTGCTTTTATTAAGGATATTGGAAAAGTCAAACTTCCCTGTCCCGAGAAATACAAACCCAAACCATACAAACAAATAGCATACCCCGATCAGTACATGCAAATTTATATGGAATTTGTTTCTAAATACTTCATTATCAGGAAAAATGCCGGGTATCAATACACATCCTCGCTATACTTTATTTCTTCCGCAGCGGCGCAAACGCTACCATGACTTGCCGTATATCTCCTCCCGGGAGCTCAAGCTTGACGAGCATTTTTTTGCCTTGGCCGGAAATATCCGTCACGCGGCATTCGCCCCAGATTTTGTGGACGGCGATGTCGCCGATTTTCCAGTCGTACGTCGCATCTTCCCGGCGTTTCGGCTGGTTGGCCGGCTCACGGAAATAGGCGCCGGAGAGGGCGTGGCGGCTTGTCTGGACGCTGTTTCTGTCGCGGCGGTCGCGCCTCGTTTCCTTCTCTTCGTCCCGCTTGCATTCGTCCACGAGGTCGGCGGGGATTTCTTGGAGGAAACGGCTCGGGCGGTAGACTTGCGTCTGGCCGTAAACCATGCGCATTTCCGTGTCCGTGAGATAGAGTTTCTCCTTGGCGCGCGTGATGCCGACGTAGCAGAGGCGGCGTTCTTCTTCCATGGCCGCGTCTTCGGAAAATCCGCCGCGCAGAATCGGGAAAATACCTTCATTCATGCCGGCCAAAAAGACCACGGGAAATTCGAGGCCTTTGGCGCTGTGGAGCGTCATGAGCGTCACGCGGTCCGTCGTCTCGTCGTATTTGTCCGTCTCGGCGACGAGGGCTTTTTCTTCGAGAAATTCCGCCAGCGTCCCTTCCGGATGCTCTTCGGAAAATTGCCCGGCCATCGTGAAAAGTTCGCCGATATTCGCCTCGCGCTCTTCCGTTCGTTCCTTCGGCTCCTTCATCTCAGCCAGATATTTCCCGTAGGCCGTGTCCTGCACGATTTTTTCCAAAAGCGCGGAGAGGGTGAGCTCGGTCTGGGCATTCAGAAAATCGAAAATCATGGCGGCAAAAGCCTGAAGTTTCTTGCGCGCCGCCGGAGAGACCGCGACGAATTCGCAGGCCATGAGCGCTTCGAATAAGGAAATCCTCCGCTCCGTCGCGTATTCGGCGAGTTTCTCCACGGTCGCGTCCCCGATCCCGCGCCGCGGCACATTGACGATGCGGCGGAAACTGACGTCGTCACGGAAATTCGCCAAGAGACGCAGATAGGCCATAATGTCTTTGACTTCCTGGCGGCCGAAGAAGGGCACGTCGCCGATCAAAGCGTAGGCGAGGCCCTTGAGATTCATCGCCTCTTCCAGCGCGCGCGACTGGGCATTCGTGCGGTAAAGAATCGCCATGTCGGAAAACGCCCGCCCGGCGTCGTGGAGCGCGGCAATCGTGCGCGTGATGAAGCGCGCTTCCTCGCGCTCGTCCGCGCCGTGATAATGGGAGATTTTCTCCCCTTTCCCCTTTTGCGTCCACAAATTTTTCGGCACGCGGTCGAAATTATTTTCAATCACGGCATTGGCGGCGGTCAAAATCGTCTTCGTAGAGCGATAATTCTGCTCCAATTTGATAATTTTCGCGTGCGGATAATCTTTTTGAAAATTCAAAATATTCTGCATATCCGCGCCGCGCCAGGAATAAATGCTCTGGTCCCCGTCGCCGACGGCGCAGATATTTTGCGTCCGCCCGGCCAGCCTCCGCGCAATCAGGTACTGCGCCCGATTCGTGTCCTGGTACTCGTCGATTTCGATGTACCGGAAACGACGCTGCCAGCGCTCGCCAATGTCTTTGTCCTTCAGAAGCCGCGCCGTGAAAAGGAGCAAATCATCGAAGTCGACGGCGTTGTTCTTCTTCATCCGTTTCTCGTACTCGGCGTAAATTTCCGCGACTTTCTGATCGTGGAAATTTCCCGCGTCTTTGGCGAAATCCTCAGCGCCGCGCAATTCGTTTTTCGCACGGGAAATCGTCCCCGCGACGGATTTGGGCACGAAAAGTTTCTCATCCAAATTCATGTCGCGGATGACGCCCTTCACCATCGCCTTCGCGTCATCAGCGTCGTAAATCGTGAATTGGCGCGTGTAGCCCGGAATCGCCTCGATTTCCCGCCGCAGGAAACGCGCGCCAAACGCATGAAAGGTATACATCCAAATGCGCTCGGCCAAAGGTCCCACCAGATTCACGACGCGCTCGCGCATTTCCTTCGCGGCCTTATTCGTGAAGGTAATCGCCAAAATTTCCCCCGGATTGACGCCCTGCTCCAGCATGTACGCGATGCGGCAAGTCAAAGCCTTCGTCTTCCCCGACCCCGCACCCGCCATAATGAGAATCGGCCCGTCCAGCGTCGTCACAGCCACGCGCTGCTCGGGGTTCAGTGTATCCAAAATGTTTGCCATTTTTTTCTTCTCCTTTGGGATAAAAGAAATGAGGGATGAGAAGCTCAGCTTTTGTTTTTCTTTTCTTTTGCGGCGTTTGAGATGAGAGCTTGGTGCTGACAGAGATGAGAGGCCGAGCTGATTTGTGCTTAACTTTTAAGGCAGGCGGGATGGAGACGTCAGATTGTCAGACGTCAGATTTTGCTTGGCTTTTTTCGTCAGGCAGGATTGAGACGTCAGATAATCAGACATCAGACGTCAGACTTTATAGGTGTCGCTT
>CAVHDO010000005.1:0-33135 GCA_963634795.1 Oscillospiraceae bacterium | reverse complement strand
AGCAATGGACTGAAAATCCATGTGTCAACGGTTCGATTCCGTTCTGAGGCACCATATGCGGCTGTGGCGGAATGGCAGACGCGCTACTTTGAGGGGGTAGTGATCGCAAGGTCGTGTGAGTTCAAGTCTCACCAGCCGCACCACAAAAAATGGTGGTAGACCACCGAAATGGAGGAAATGTCGGCTCGCAGGAAACAAAAGCGAGTCGGCGGCTTCTCTGCCACGCGGTTGTGGCGGAACTGGCAGACGCGCTATCTTCAGGCGGTAGTGGGAATACCCGTGAGAGTTCAAATCTCTCCAACCGCACCAATCCGAAATCGAAAGGCACTCCCTAAGGGGGTGTCTTTTTTTGTATGTTCTGAAATTTTTGCAATAAGTTGTGTAAATTGATTTTTCATTTGATGGATTCTCTATGTTTTTATTGGTGTCATCTGGCGATAATTTCTATAAATATGGAGAAAATAGTTTCGCTTATGTTTTTGTGGCACGTTGCATTTTTCTCTAGCAAAAAAACAGAACACTCATAATTCGAGTGTTCTGTTTTTTTGTTAGAGAAATAGGCGACTTAGTCGTCCAGTTTTCCTTCCAAATCGTGATCGACCATGGCGCAGACGGCGGCGTCGGACCAGACGTTTTCCGCCGTTTCTATCATGTCGATGATCGTATAAATCGGCAGGATGATGCCCATGATACCAATCGGCGCGCCGGTGCCGCTCATGAGAGAGAGGGTCAGGAAATAGCAGCCCATGGGGACGCCGGCGTTTCCGACGGCCGCGAGGACGGAGATGACGACCCAGGCGATGAGGGTGGGCGCGGTGAGTTCCATGCCGCCGTTTTGCATGAGAAAGAGGGACGTAATCAGGATGAAAGCGGCGCAGCCGTTCATATTGATCGTGGTGCAGATCGGGAGAACGAAGCGGGAAACTTTCGGATTCACTTTCATATTTTCTTCGGCGCAGGCAAGCGTCACGGGGAGGGTCCCGGCGCTGCTCTTCGTGAAGAGGGCGACGGCGAGAGCCCGCGACATTTGCTGGAAGACTTTGAACGGATTGAGACCGCGCGCCAGAAGGAAGAGCGGAATGATAAAGAGAATTTGAATGAAATTCGAGCCCATAATCACGAGGGCGTATTTCCCGAGAGCTCCGACGATGACGCCGGCTTCAATTTGCGCGGAGAGTTGTGCGGCATAGGCCAAGATGCCGAGCGGGAGAGCCCAGAGGAGCGCGTGAATCAAAGTGAAGAGGAGTTCCTGGAAACCGTGAATTCCTTTCAGTAAGATTTCGCGATTTTCCGTGCGCGGCATGAAGGCAAGCCCGAGCCCGACGGCAGCAGCGATCAGCATGACGGAGAGCACGTTTCCTGTCAAAAACGGCCGGAGCATATTGTTCGGCACGACGGAGAGGAGATGATCGTAATAGGTCATCGCTTCCAAATTCGTCGGGACTTTTTCCTGCCCGGCGAAAACGAGCTCGGTCGGCAGATTGCCCGGCGCGATGTAGAGATAAAGCGCCAGCCCGATGCCAGAGGCGGCGAATGTCGTCAAAAGGGTGTAGGTGACGGCATGGGCAAAAATTTTCCCCGTTTCCTTCTTTCCGCCCAAAGAAGCGAGCGTCGTAATCACGGCGAGTGCAATCGTCGGCACGGCGATGAATTGGAAGAGGCGTGTGTAGATGGTGGCGATGAAATCAAAGAAATGATTCAGTTCTTCGATGCCCATCCATCCCAAAATTCCGCCGACGATGAGCGCCAAAATCCAGATGACGAATTGCTTGCCGTTTCCTTTCTTTTTTTTCTGCTCGTCGATGACTTCGCGGACTTTTTCGTCCACGCTGTTTTCATTCGGTTCCATCCTGTTCTCCTTTCTGAAGAGAAATAATAAAATGATGCGCCGGCTCGGGCGAAACGGAGTATAAAAAAACTCCCGCCCCCGAAGGGACGGAAGATTCCGTGTTTCTCACCCAATTTCATCCAGCCGTCACCGGCATGAACCTCTGCGGGTCTCGCATTGCAAGATCCTGTCGCTGTATCGGGCGCACCCGGACGCCCCTACTCACCTTCGGGTCGTCTGCTCAGAAACGCACTTCCGCGCCGCCTCCGCGCCCGCTCTCACTCTCCGGGCTCGCTATCGCTTCCGCCGCACGCGTACTCTTTTTCGTCATCGCATTATGTATTGAACTCATTATAATACAAATTTAACTTATGTCAAGAGGAGGGAATGAGAGGCGCGCTTCTTTCTTCTTTTCTTCTGAGGCGTTTGATGTGAAAAATTTTTTGCTGTCAGAGATGAGGCGCCGCGCGACACGCATACCATAAATATGCGAAGTTTTTGAGAAATTTGTTGTGTTTTTACGTAGGGACAAAGACGTCTGACAAAAGCGGTAGCGCCTTTCGGCGATGGTTTTTGTAAAAAATCGCGCGTAGCGCTCCGCTTTTAAGCTTTGGGCTCCGGGCTCACAGCTCCCGGCTGTCTTGCGCCTGACGAAAAAGCCAAGCACACCAACTTGGGTACTGTGCACTGTGCACTTTTTCCAGACGCCTTCATCCCGTCTGCCGCAAAAGCCAAGCAAGAAACAGCCACGCCTCTCTTCCCTTTCTTCTCTTGTAAACTCATATCATTATCCTCTATTGACAATATGAGCAACAAAGAATATAATTCACTCGGTTACTGTGAAAGCAAACGGAGGTACCTGCATGAATCCATCTGTCAGAAAAGACGTCGTCGCGGCGCTTTTTGCCGCACTCGTCGCCATTTTCACCCAAATCGTCATCCCCATCCAGCCTGTGCCGATTACGCTCGGGACTATGGCCGTCATGATGGCCGGAGCCGTATTGGGCGCGCATTACGGGGCGCTCTCGATACTGATTTACGTCATCTTGGGCGCGGCGGGATTGCCCGTCTTTGCCATGGCACGCGGTGGACTTTCCGTCATCGCGGGACCGGGCGGCGGTTTCATTCTCGGCTACATCGCAATGGCCATGACAGTCGGTTTCATCTGTGCCCGAAAAGGCCATTCCATGAAATGGCTCATCGCGGCCATGGTCGCCGGCTGCCTCGTCGTCTACGCCTGCGGGCTTGCCTGGTTCATGGCGCTCACCGGCACGGGGCTCCTCCCCGCCATGACGCTTTGCATGTTTCCTTTCTTACCGGGAGACAGCGTCAAAGTCCTCCTGGCGGCCTTCCTGGTAAATCGCTACAAGAAATACATTCATCTTTGAATCCATATCTCCTACAAGAAAAAACATCACTTTGTGCCGGTGATGTTTTTTTATGCGGAAACGAATGCTACAAGAGCACGGTTTGCATTGTTCTTTTCTTTTACGACGGGCGAGGTCGAGACATCAGACAATCAGACGTCAGACATCAGATCGTACCCCGCTTTTTTGTCAGGCGCGAGATAGCTATTAGCTATTAGCTATTAGCTGTTAGCCATTAGATAAAAGCGGTGCCACCTCGCGTGATTTTCATAAAAATCCGATGCTACGCTTTTCCATCTGGCCTATAAAGGCAATCAAAAAGCGCTCCGCACACTGTACGACAATGTGCGGAGCACTTTTTATTTACGGCCGCGCTAGCAAAATTCCCAGTTTCTCCAAAAGAGAAATATCAATCGGTGTATACGCCTCAGGATCTTTGCGCAGGAGGTGTTGCGCTTCTTCTTCATAGGGCGAAAATTCTGACAGCTCGGAAAGGAGCGTGCGCACTTTCGGACGGACTTTCGGGGTGCCTTCGTATTCGTTGACCGTGAGGGTCTCGGAATGAATTTGGCTGTTGTTTCCTCTGTTCTGAATGAAAGTGAAATAGTAGGAAATCTGCGGGATGTCTTCGTGCGAGGTGTAGAAGACGCCGCTTCGATAGCGTGGGCCGACAGCTCTTCCCTGAATGCCGTCCGTGTAAGGATTCACAACGGAAAAGAACAGGTTGAGCAGGGTATCGATGGCGAGTTTCTTCGGATTGTAACTCACTTTCACGCATTCGATGGGCTCGCCGGTTTCCTTTCCCATGGCTTCTCCGCAGACGACATCGATGACGCCGGGGAAGCGGGAAAAGATTTCCTGCAATCCGCACGCGGGGCCGCCTGCCAGATACAAATCTTTGGTGAACATCTCAGTTTCCTTTTGTTTCTTCGAGATGACGGGCGGAGGCGCGCTCCATGTCAAACGCTTTGATGAGCTCGGTGACGGCCTGGCTGGGCGAAATGACGCCGGTCAGGACGGCCGCTTTGACGGAAGGCATCCGGCCTTTGATGATGGGATCTTCAAAGAAGAGATTGTGCAAATGTTCGTCAATCATCGAGCGCATCCAGTCGATGATCTGACGTTTCCGACGATTCTGGAAGACGCCGGATTTTTTCGTGACTTTTTGGAATTCGTGCATGACGGCCCAGAGTTCCAGAAGGCCGGTCTTTTTGATGGCCGAGCAACGATAGGCGTGCGTGGTCCAGCCTTCGGTGGCCGGGCGGATGAATTCGGCCATGCGTTCGTATTCGCCCTGCGCGACTTTGGCGCGTTCGAGATTGTCGCCGTCGGCTTTGTTGACGACGATGGCATCGGCGAGTTCCATGATGCCTTTTTTGATGCCTTGGAGGTCATCGCCCGCGCCGGTCAGAACGACGAGCATAAAGAAATCGACCATGGAGCGCACGGTAGTTTCGGACTGACCGACGCCGACGGTTTCGACCAAGATGACATCGCAGCCGGCCGCTTCGCAGAGAAGCATGGTTTCACGGCTTTTCCGCGCGACGCCGCCGAGGGTCCCTTTAGACGGGGACGGACGAATGAAGCAGTTCGGTTCGCGGGACAGGTTCTGCATGCGCGTCTTATCGCCGAGGATGGAGCCGCCGGTGATGGAGCTGGTGGGGTCGACGGCAAGAACCGCGACTTTATGCCCCTGCTGGCAGAGAAGCTGCCCGAAGGATTCGATGAAAGTACTTTTCCCGGCGCCCGGCACGCCCGTGATGCCGACGCGAAGAGCGTTCCCCGTACGCGGCAGGAGCCCTTGCAGGACGCGCTGCGCTTTTTCGAAATCTTTCGGCGCATTCGATTCAATGAGCGTGATGGCTTTGGACAGCACGACGCGATCGCCGCGCGCAACGCCGTCGATGTATTCCTCGACAGTGAGTTTCTTTCTGAGCGGTACTTTTTTGAGCGGCGCGTCGGGATATTCCTTCGCTCCGGTCACGCTGTTTGCCGCGCTGTCAATGCCGCGCATCACGGTGCAGGCAAACGCTTCGTTTTTTTCTTCCGGTACCCAGCTGGGCCGCAGATCGTCATTATCCGGCATGGGGTTCACTCTCCTTCTTCTCTGGCCGATTCGACCAACAGTTTCAACAGAAACAGGCATCCGTCTTGCAAATCGCTCCCGGCACCGAAAATGGCGCAGGCACCGGCGGAAAAGAGCTCGTCATAGCGCGCTTCGGGAATGGCGCCGAAAAGAAACGCGGTGATGTCGTCGCGTCCGTCTTTCTCCAGTGCTTCCATCAGCGGCGCAAAAGTCGTCAATGCCGCCGCGTCGGGCGCAAAGAAACCGATCACATGGACATCATTGTCGGAAGCATCGCGTGCGGCGCCTTCCGGCGTATCGTCTTCCGGCCCGACATCGACGTCCCAGCCCATATCCGCAAAAACGGTGGCCAAAATTTTTTTTAGATGGGTATCATCGTCTTTCGTGATACCGGCCAGATACATTCGCGGCCGCCGCCCTTCGAGCGACTCAAATTCATCGGCCAGTTCCTTGGCCAACTCCGCCTTCGTCTTCGTCTCCGCCATACTTCCTCCTTCGTTTTGAATACTGAATTTCTACACGTTTTCGACTTTTCCCGTGTTTTGCTTTGTGTGGTTGGCTTGATAGGGCTTAAAATCCTGCTTCCGCACTTTTCGACCCTTTTCAAGCCTTCGCTTTATAGGACAGCTTGAAAAACTTGAAGTATTTGACCCAAAAACTTTCAGATTTCTAAGAAAGATTTCTATAGCAAAGGAACCATTGCGAACATCACATCAAGCCTTTCAAGCCTTTCAGCCCTTTCAAGCCCTTTCAAGCCCTTTCAAGCCCTTTCAAGCCTTTTCAAGCCATTTACTCACCCACACAAGATTGCCCGCTCTGCCGGGGGAGCCCAGCCAAAAGCTCAGCTCCCCGCAGAACGTGTAATCGTTCAGAATTGAGATTGAGAATTTGTTTTCCGCCGTCCGTTCTCCGTTTACCGTACCACACATGCCTTGAAACACAAAGTATGCATACACGGTATACGGTCAACGGTCATACGGAAAGCGGACAGCCGTCTCAATCCTCAAATCAAGCTTCCTTCGCTTCTTCCTTCGCACGGTCGACGAGCATCTGGAGAAGTTTCACGCAGCATTTCGGAATATTCGTACCCGGTCCGAAGATGGCGACAGCGCCGTGTTCGTAGAGGTAATCATAATCCTGCGGCGGAATGACGCCACCGATGGCGACCAGGATATCTTCCCGTCCGAGTTCTTTCAGGCGATCGACAATGGCCGGAAGCAGCGTCTTGTGGCCGGCGGCCAAAGAGGAGAAGCCGACCATGTGCACGTCGTTATCGACAGCGTCCTGCGCCGCTTCTTCCGGAGTCTGGAAGAGCGGGCCGACGTCGACGTCCCAGCCCATATCCGCGAAAGAGGTCGCCAAGACTTTCTGGCCGCGGTCGTGGCCGTCCTGTCCCATCTTCGCGAGGAAGATACGCGGACGACGACCTTCGAGTTTTTCAAATTCATCCGCCAATTTCTTTGCCGCATCGAGTTCCGTCGTGTCTTCGAATTCACTGGAGTACACACCGGAAATCGTATGGATGACGGCGTTGAAACGACCGGACACTTTTTCGACAGCGTCGGAAATTTCGCCCAAGGACGCACGGTCGTGTGCTGCCTGGACTGCCATTTCCAGCAGGTTTCCGTTGTCACGGGATTCCGCTGCCTTCGTGATAGCTTCCAAATCGCGACGAACCGCTTCCGGATCGCGGATGCTTCTGAGTTTTTCCAGACGCTTAATCTGCGCGTTACGCACGGCGGTGTTGTCGATGGAGAGAACGTTCAGCGGATCTTCCTTCGCCAGACGATACTTGTTCAAGCCGACAATCGTTTCGCGGCCGGAATCGATATCTGCCTGACGACGCGCGGCGCATTCTTCGATACGCATCTTCGGAAGACCGGTCGAGATAGCCTTGGACATGCCGCCCAGCGCTTCGACTTCCTGAATGTGCGCCCAAGCGCGCTTGATAATCTCGTTCGTAAGGTATTCCACATAGTAAGAGCCGCCCCACGGATCGATGATCTTGCAGGCTTTCGTTTCATCCTGAATGTAGAGCTGCGTGTTACGCGCCAGACGCGCCGAGAAGTCCGTCGGAAGGGCGATGGCTTCGTCGAGAGCGTTCGTGTGGAGCGACTGCGTGTGGCCGAGAGCCGCCGACATCGCTTCCATACAAGTACGGCCGATGTTGTTGAAAGGATCCTGCTCCGTGAGCGACCAGCCGGACGTCTGCGAATGCGTCCGGAGAGCCATGGACTTCGGATTTTCCGCGCCGAACTGTTTCAAAATCTTCGCCCAGAGCACGCGAGCCGCACGCATCTTGGCGACTTCCATGAAATAGTTTTTGCCCTGATCCCAGAAGAAGGAAAGGCGCTTCGCGAAGGCGTCGACGGGGAGTCCCGCTTTTTCGCCGCAGCGAATATATTCCATGCCGTCGGCCAGCGTGTAACCGATTTCCAAATCGCAAGTCGCGCCGCATTCCTGGATGTGGTAGCCGGAAATGGAAATGGAATTGAATTTCGGCATATATTTCGTCGTATATTCGAAAATATCACCGATGATACGCATAGACATGGCCGGCGGATAAATGTACGTGTTACGGACCATGAATTCCTTCAGAATATCATTCTGAATCGTCCCGGCCAGAATGGATTTATCGACGCCCTGCTCAATCCCGGCGGAAATAAAGAACGCCAGAATCGGGAGGACGGCACCGTTCATCGTCATGGAAACGGACATCTGATCGAGCGGAATCCCGTCGAACAGGATGTTCATGTCGAGCATGGAGCAGACGGACACGCCTGCTTTCCCGACGTCGCCGATAACGCGCGGATTATCGGCATCGTAGCCGCGGTGCGTCGGAAGGTCAAACGCGATGGAGAGCCCTTTCTGCCCGGCGGCGAGGTTTCTTTTATAGAATGCATTCGATTCCTCAGCCGTGGAGAACCCGGCGTACTGACGGACCGTCCAAGGACGGAAGACGTACATCGTGGAGTACGGTCCACGCAGGAACGGCGGAATCCCGCTCATGAAATCGAGATGATGGCATTCGTCATAGACATCCTTCGTATACAGCGCGGCGACCGGGATATGCTCCAGCGTCGTATCGTAGAGGGCATCGTAATCCTTGCCGGTATTTGCTTCCAGCTTGGCTTTCCATTCATCGTAAGAACAATGCGGATGCTCTCCAAGAGAAATTTTGGTGAAATCAGGATTTGCTGTGGCCATTATTCGATCATTCCTTTCTTTTTCTGCAGCATGCGAAGAATTTCGTAGCAATTGGCTTTGACGCTGATGAAATCATCGACGCCGGCTTCTTTGTAGACCGGTTCCAATTCCTTGGGAGCCGCCCCTGCCAAGAAGAGCGTGCCGTCTCCGAGGACTTCCTTGAGACGCGGTGCCAAAGCCGGGACATCTTCCGGATACGTCGCATCCGTGGAGCAAATGACCGCGACATCGTAAGGCGTCCCCGCCTCATCGCATCCGGCTTTCAAAGCTTCGACGCACTTATCCCAGCGCGAACCCGGCTTGTCTTCGTCATCTTGGAAGCCGGTATTCAAATGAACGTTGAATTCGCCGACCTGCAGGAAGGACGTGGAGAAATCCGCACGCGCTTTATGCTGCGGAATCTTGCCCATATTGGCCAGGAAGACTTCCACATTCTTGCCCGTTTTTTCCTTGTAATGTTCCGTATCGAAACGAAGCGCTTCGTAGCGTTCCGTCCAGCGATGCGGGAGAATTTTCGGAATTTCGATGGAAACATCGCCCTTGCCGGCCGCTTCGTTGATTTCACCGAGCGTCGCACCGGCCGCTGCCGCTTCCATCGCGTATTCGACGGCTTTTCCTTCCGGCGCTTTGCGGAGAGCCGCCAGTTTCTCACTGCGGAAACCGACGTCGAGATCCGCGCGGTATTTATTCGCCGCTTCGGACAGCGTTTTCTTGATTTCTTCCGTATCTTCCGGACGCGCTTCCAAGAGCTCTTCGCCCATGAGCGGATACATATTGTTGCCGACGGCGCTGTCTTTTCTCAGATCGAGCGCTTTGAAACGCTTCTGTAAGACCGCGTCGATTTCCTTCTGCGGATAGCCTTCGGAGAGAGCCGCCACAATGCCGCCCATTCCTTCGACCTTCTGGAATTCCGCCCAAATCTTTTCGGCCAATTCCTTCGTGAGCGTTTCCATCGCCCAGGAACCGCCGGCCGCATCGATCGGACGAAGCATGCCGAATTCTTCCTGCAGCATGATCTGCAGATTTCTGGCGATACGACGGGAGAACTCGTCGCCCTTGCGGACCGTGTCGTCATACGGCGCATTTTCGTACGTGTCGACACCGCCGACGACCGCCGAGAACGCCTGCGTCGTATTGCGGAGCATATTCACGCCGACATCGAAAATCGTCTTCGTAAAGAACGCCGGCTTCGCATGAATCTTCATCGAGCGATCTTCTTCTTCCGCACCGAAGGCCGCCATGATATTCGACCAGACCTGACGTGCCGCGCGAAGTTTCGAGATTTCGGTAAAGAACGTCGCGCCGGTATTGAAACCGAAATACAGCGACTGCGCGATATCATGAATGGAAATGCCGCGTTTTTGCATTTGACGGATGTATTCCACCGCGACGCCGAAAGTGTACGCCACTTCCTGCACCGCCTGCGCGCCGCCCAAAGAGAAGACGTCGCTCATCGGGAAGACCGTCGCGACATGAGGCATATGCGCTCTCGCGTAGCGAATCGTTTCCGCCATATCGTCATAATACGAATCCAAAGATTCCGCATTCTTGCCGTCGGTAATCAGCTGCGTCAAGGGGGACGCGCCAATCACGCCGTGAACGGTCGCCGGATCCTTTCCCTGTGCCTTCAAAGAAGCCGCCACCAGCGCGAGCGGAGCCAATGCAGACGCGCCGGCAAACATCATGAAAGGATATTTCTCCAAATCCAGCCCGGAGAGAACTTCATTCATGTCTTCGAGCGTCGTCACGACCACGCCCGTTTCTCCCGGTTTCTTCGCATCAAACACATCGATGCCGTGGATCGTCGAATCGTCGAGCTTCACATTGTAGACCGTCGAACCGCGATCGATCTCGTGTTTCAAAAGCTCGTTATTCTCCTTCGGAAGCGCTTCGTCGCAAGACTGCGCGATACCCCACGGATCTTCCTTGTAGCCGTGCGCACGGCTGCCGCGAAGGAAATCGCCCATGCCCGGATAATCATCCGTCGGCAGAATCGCTTCCTTGGCATCCGGCCCCGTGCGGAGCGTGTAAACCGGGGAAAACGTCACGCCCTCATACGTCGGCGTGTACATAATCTTGTCGAAAGGTTTCCCCTTCAAAAGCGCATTACACGCCTCCACCCATTCCTCGTAAGTCGGAATTTCGAATTCATCGAAAGAAACAGACGGGAAATCCGTCTTCCCTTCCGACTGCTTCAGGATGGCTTCCAGTTCCTTGTCCGTCAGCTGTCTCTCAGCGACTTCGCCGGACGTTTCTTTTGTTACTTCATCCATAAATAGTTCCTCCTTAATAAAAATGCGGTACTTTCTCCTCTTTGGCTCCTTTCTTGCAAAGCGTTTTGTTATGACCGCATAATTCCATGCTTAGAATAAACTAATTCGCGACTTCTGTCAATCCATTTTTTAATTTCAAATGCATTTTATTGTAAAACCGCATTCTCCTACTGCTCATTCTTTCCAAATAAAAAGGAACGGCTAAAAAACCGTTCCCATGCGCCGAAGCGCCAAGAGGAGAAAGTCGGGAAGAGAACCTATGAAATTTTTCCCGTTTGACGGATCTCCCGTCGCCAAGACAAATCACACCCATATCCGATTTGCCGCGAACCGGGAAATCCCGTAAAACACCGACGGACATCCCTTTCCGTCGGAAAAGAGAGGTATGAATAAAAAAGCCATCTTTTCGCATACGGAAAAAGATGGACCACTCCTAAAGAGCCCCATCACCTTCCCATCGCTCGTAGGTCAGACAGTGATGCGAAACAGGCAGTTCTCCTGACTTGGCGTCCTCGTTCCTTCCGCCTTCCCAGTTTCCCAGTGACATATTGGAAGTGACTCAGCCTTACAGTGGCGGGACCGTGCCGGTCTTTCACCGGACTTCCCTATTAAGCCCTTGCGGGCACCTGTTTTCGATAACTTTTCAATTCATGTCCATAGGATACCACAAGAAAATTAGAGTGTCAATAGCTTTTTTAATTTTTTAGAAATTGATGATTGCAAATTTGCGCGGCTTAAGAATCGGGAAAGGCGAAATCCAAATTTTTCTTTCTTTAATTCTCCTTTTATTAATGTATGTGTTTTAATTCAACAGAGGTAACTGGGTTGCATGATTCATTTCATTAAGAGGAGATTTTGGAGGTAGATTTTGGGTTTTGAACTTGGATTTTGAACGACGATGAGTTGTTTGACAAAAAATAAAATAAAAAAAGCGGTTGATAGATTGCTTTCTTCGTATCTAATTCTGTAGAAGGAAGGTGATATAATTAAGAAAAACCGAAAGGAGAGAGGACGATGTGTGTGGCGTATCCGGGACGGGTGGTCTCGATTGACGGAAATTACGGGCTGGTGGATTTTTCGGGATCGCAAGTCCGCGCAAATTTGCGGCTTGTGCCGGCGAAGGTCGGAGATTATGTGCTGGTGCACGCGGGGATGGCGATTCAGATTGTCGAAAGGAAAGAGGCGCTGGATTGGGCGGCTCTTTTTGAGGAAATCGGGAAAGTTTGAGCCGTTTTCCGATTTCCGTGGACCGTTTATCGTGCGTGAGGGTCTTTGTTTCGGGGAGAGCTGGATGGTTTGGAAAGGTTTGGCGCTTCGCGCGGCTTGAAAGGGCTTGATAAAGCTTGATAAAGCTTGAGAAGGCTTGAGAAGGCTTGGGGAGTGAAGACGTCGGGGAAGTGCACAGTGCACAGTACACAGTGCACAGTACACAGTACACAGTACACAGGTTGGCTTGTTTGGCTTTTTTGTCAGGCGCGAGATAGGGGTTAGTTGTTAGCTTTTAGCTGTTAGACGAAGATTGGCGGTGCTTGGCGGGTTTGGATTTCATAGGGCATGAGGGACGGTGAACGGTCGACGGATCACGGATAACCGTTTCTCATGACGCATGAGAGCCGGAAGCACTCACGCTATCAAGTTTTCTAAGCCTTTCAAACTACAGGAAAATCAAAGCGCTCACGCCCGGTTCACGGTTCACGGACAACGGTAAACGGCCAACGGTCGACGGATAGCGGTTTCTGAAATGAGGAGAGGTTCATGCGAGAGAAAGAGTTGGCGGAGTGGCTTTCCGGGTATCGGGGGCGGCCGCTGCGGCTGATGGAGGTGTGCGGGACGCATACTTCCGCTTTGTATCGGACGGGGATTCGGCAGTTATTGCCGCCGTCCGTGACATTGGTTTCCGGGCCGGGGTGTCCGGTGTGTGTGACGCCGACGTCGTATATTGATCGATTGGTGGATTACGCGCTGAAACCGGGGCATCGGGTGCTGGCGTTCGGGGATTTGATGGCGGTGCCGGGAAGCGAAATGTCTTTGGCGGGGGCGGTTGCACGCGGTGGCGCGGCGGATTTTTTGTACAATCCGGAAGACGCGATTTCAATGGCGAAAGCCGAGCCGGATGTGAATTTCATTTTGGCCGCGGTTGGATTTGAAACGACGGCGCCGGTGTGGGCGAACTTGGTGCGGCGCGTCCACGAGGAGAAAATCAAAAACGTCCGGTTCCTGACGGCGCTCAAAACGATGCCGGGCGCGATGGGGATGTTGGCAGCCGAGCGGCGCATCGACGGTTTCCTGTGCCCGGGACATGTCGCGGTGGTGACGGGGGCGGCTCCGTTTCGGGAAATGGCCGCGGCGTACAAGGCGACGATGGTGATCGGCGGCTTTTCGGCGTCGGATTTGCTGGCGGCTTTGGCGCGGCTGGTCGCGGAGGCGTCGGTGGGGCGTGCGGGACTTTGGAACGAATATCCGTCTGTGGTGCGGGAGGAAGGAAACGAGCGGGCAAAAGCGCTTCTCGCCGAATGTTTCGTGCCGGGAGATGCGGTGTGGCGCGGGCTGGGAGAAATTCGCGATTCGGGACTGTACTTGGCGGAAACATATGCGTATCTGGATGCAGGAAGCCAAGGATTGTCAGAAGATCGAATGCCGCCCGGCTGCCGCTGCGCCGAGGTTCTCACAGGACGAATCGCGCCGCCTGCGTGTCCGTGTTTCGGTCGAGCATGTACGCCGGAGCATCCGGTGGGCGCGTGCATGGTGAGCAGCGAAGGGGCGTGCTGTGTGAATTTTCGGGAAAGTGAATAAAAGGCTTGAAAAGGCTTGAGAAAGCTTGAAAGGGCTTGGCGGGTGAAGACGTCGGAAAAGTGCACAGTGCACAGTACACAGTGCACAGGTTGGTGTGCTTAGCTTTTTTGTCAGGCAGGATGGAGACGTCAGATAATCAGACGTCAGACGTCAGACCCCAATTAGCTTTTTTGTCAGGCATGAGACAGCCAGGAGCTAGGAGCCGGGAGCTAGGAGCTTTTAAGTGGAAGCGCTTCGCGCGATTTTTATAAAAATCATCGCCGTAGGCGATACCGCTTTCTGCTCCAAGCTCTAGGCTCACAGCTCAAAGCTGTTCCTGCTGTAAGGGGGCCCGCCTGTGCAAAATTCGCCGGCGCCGCGTCAATAAAAGTTAGCAGTGAGTAGTGAGCAGTTAGCAGTGCAGGTACGCGCTTCGCGCATTTTTTTATACAGCAAGAATCGCAAATGCCACAAAACCTAAGCATGAAACAGCCGGGCTTAACTGCTCACTGCTAATTGCTAATTGCTAACTGTCTTGCCCTGGCGGCGGTTTCTTTCCTTTGCTTCGTTTCCTTTCTTTCCCGGGAAAGAAAGGAAATGAAGAGCTGTAAGGAGTTCCGTACGGAAGCATCGTACAGCCTGCGGCGTATGCCGAATTTTGCCTAGCAAAATAATCCCGCACTGAAAAGTGCAAACAGAGAAAACAGCATAATAAAAAAATAGGAGAAAAGATATGACTATCGAATTACGCCATGGGAGCGGCGGGGAGGAAACGGGGCGGCTGGTCTCCTTCTTGTTTGCCAAAGAATTTTCCAATCCCATCTTGAACCGAATGGACGATGCGGCGGTGCTGCCGCCTCTGTCCGGCGTGCCGGTGATGACGACGGACAGCTTTGTCGTGGAGCCGCTCTTTTTTCCGGGCGGGGACATCGGGCGGCTCGCCGTGTGCGGGACGGTGAATGATTTGGCGTCCATGGGCGCGCGGCCGCTGTATCTTTCGGCGGGTTTTATTTTGGAAACGGGGCTCTCGGAGGAAATCTTGTCGCGCGTGGTGCATTCGATGGCGGAAACGGCGCGCGAGGCCGGCGTTTCCATCGTCTGCGGCGATACGAAAGTCGTCAGCGGCGCGGGCGGGCTTTACATCAATACGGCGGGTCTCGGCGAGCGATTTGCGGAGACAAAAATTTCTTCCTCGCAGATTTTGCCCGGCGACGCGCTTCTCGTCACGGGGACGCTCGGCGATCACCATGCGACGATTTTGACGGAACGCCTGGGAATGCCATCGACGGTGCAAAGCGACGCCGCGCCGCTGTGGCATCTCGTGGAAGCGCTTTTCGCGGCGGATATTTCCTTGCACACGGTGCGCGACATCACGCGCGGGGGGCTCGCGACGGTGGCGAATGAATTGGCGGAAGCGTCCGGCGTCTCGCTCGTTTTTTCGGAGGAAACGATTCCGGTGCGCGAGGACGTGCGCGGACTTTGCGGGATTTTGGGATTGGATCCTTTGACGATGGGAAACGAAGGAAAACTTTTGATTGCGCTTCCCGCGGCGGAGGCCGAAAAGGCGCTTGCCGTCATTCGCGAAGAGAAATACGGAGAGAAGGCGGCGATTTGCGGACGCGCGGAGGAAGGCAGCGGCGTGCATTTGGAAACGGCATTCGGAAGCCGGCGGCACATCTTGCCGCTTCGAGGCGAAGGCTTGCCGCGAATCTGCTGAAATTTCATCGCTGAAAATAAAAATGAAAATGCCGACGGAAATGCTCGTGAGAGGAGCGCGTCCGTCGGCGTTTTTGTTTTGCTGTAAATTTTTCTTTTGATTCGTCGCGCGTTTCTCATTTTATGGTAGAATATAAGCAAAATATTTTTACATAGAAAATAAGACAGACGTGGCAAAGGGATAGGAGGTCTCATGGGCAAGCGTTTTTCTTTTGTTCATTGCGCGGATTTGCATTTGGGGGAGCCGTTTTCCGGGCTTCGCGGCGGGGACGTGGGTCCTTGGACGGAAGCGATTGGGAAGGCGACGTTTCGTGCGTTTGAGACGGTGGTGGACACGGCGATCACGGCGCACGTGGACGCGATTTTGATTTCCGGCGACGTGTACAATGATTCGCATCACAGTCTGGCGGCGCAGCTGGCGTTTGCGCGGGAGATGTATCGCGCGGCGCAGTCGGGGATTGAAGTTTTCATCGTGCATGGAAATCACGACCCGGACGACGCGTGGCGGGCGGACATTCCGCTGCCGGAGTCGGTGCATATTTTCCCGTCGGATCGCGTGGCGGCAGTTCCTCTTTTCGTGGAGGGGGAGCGCGTGGCGACGATTTACGGACGGAGCTACGGGACGCGCCATGTGCGGGAAAATTTGGCGGCGTCTTTCGTGCGCGAGGCGGACGACGGATTTGCCATCGGGATGTTGCACACGGAGCTTTCCGCGCCGGATTCGCCGTATGCGCCGTGCACGGCGGAGGATTTGAGAAAAGCGGGCATGGATTATTGGGCGCTGGGTCACGTGCACACGCGCGCGGTGGTGTCCGAAAATCCATTCATCGTGTATCCGGGAAATATTCAGGGACTGCATCAAAAGGAAACGGGGCCTCGCGGCTGCTATCTGGTGGACATCGGGACCTTCGGGACGGTGACGCTTTCGTTTAAGGAAACGGACAGCATTCGCTGGCTGGATTTGCCTTTCGACATCACGCCGTACGAAAATGCGGAGGATCTTTTGGCGGAGATTCGCCGGGTGCGCGCCGGATTGAAACAGGAAACGAATCGGCCGAATATCGTGCGGCTGGTCTTCACGGGCGCTGGCCCTTTGCATCGCGTGCTGGCGTCGGAAGCAGGGCGCGAATATTTGTTTCAAAATTTGAATGAGCGGGAGCAATTCCGTCATGTTTTCACGTATTTCGCATCGCTGGAGGATCGGACGCGCTCGGAGCTGGATTTGGCGGCGCGGCGGGAGCTTCCGGACGGTTGCGGAGATTTTTTGCGCGCATTCGATGCGGCGGCGAAACTTCCGGCGGAGGAGCTGTCGGCGCTCTTGGCGCGCATAGAGAAGGAGCAGCCGGAGTTTACGAAAATTCCGGGGTTGTCCGGGCTGATGGATGAAGACATGCGGCTGCGCGCGTTCCGCCGGGCCGAGCTGTCGGGAGCGGAGAGTCTGGCTTTGGAGGCGGAAAATGAAAATTAAGGATCTGGAGCTTGTCCGTTACGGCATTTATCGGAATCTGTCGTGGCATCCGGCGCAGGATCGTCTGGTCGTCGTGATGGGCGAGAATGAAAGCGGCAAGACGACGATGCTACGTTTCATTCGCGATATGCTTTTCGGCTATCCGCGCGGCGAGTGGCGCGGGCGGGAAGGAAATATGGGGCTCTGCCGGGAAAACGGGGAGTCCTGTCGCGTGTATCGCAATGAGAAGGAAAGCCGCTTGGAGACGGGATCCGGCGGGGCGTCGCATGAGGAGATGAGCGCGGCGTGGTGGCACGGGCTGGATCGGCGGATGTACGAGAAAATTTTCGCCGTGGGACTCGAAGATTTGCAGGGCGCCGGTTTCATGGCGGAAGAGGAAGTGCGGAGCCGTTTCTTCCTACTTTCGGGCGGAGATGCGCTCGCGGAAGCCCGGCGCGGTTTTCTGAAACAGAAAGAGGCGTTGCTTTCGCCGTCGACGTCCGGGAAACGCCGGATCAATCAGCTTTTGGAGAAGAAACGGGAGCTGGATGCGGCGCTGGAGAAACTTTCGGCCGATGAGGAGAGTTTTTCGCGTTTGCAAAAGGAGCAGGCGGAGATTCGGGACCGGATCGCGGAGGCGGAGACGACGCTTCGCGCGGATAAGGACGAGGAGCGCGCGCTGGAAAAGCGGCTGGGCGCGTGGCAATATTACGAGCGGGCGCGGGAAATTCGCCGCCGGCTGGATTTGTCGGAGCAGGTGAAGCATTTCCCGAAAAACGGCAAGGAGCAATGGAATCAGCTCATGAGTCGGATGGCGCTCTTGCATGAGCAAAAAGAGCAGCTGGACGCGAAATTGGCCGAGCATACGCCGCAGACGATGGAGGAGGTCATTCCGTGGGTGCACGAGACGGAGACGCTCGAAGGCCTGTACCGGGATTTGGGGCGCTGGCAGGAGGCCATCGACGAGGAGGCGGCGCTTGCGGAAGAAATCGCGGCGTGGCGGGAAAGTTTCGCCGGGCTTTCGTCGCAGCTGACGCTTTGGAAGGAGCCGCTTTCGCCGGATGAAACGTATGCGGCAATCGATTGGGACGAAGGACGGCGCGTGGCACAGGGCGTGTCCGTGCGTCAAAATGAATATCATTTTTGGATGAAACGGGAGCCGGAGGTCGAGCAGGAGGAAACGGCGCCGGAAGACATTCCGAAGGTGACGGAAGAGGATTGGCGAAACATCGAGGAGAAGGCCGGCCGGGCGGAGACGCTGGTGCACGAAAGAAATACGCGCCGGGCGGCTCTCAAGGCGCTTTCGGAGAAAAAAGATTCGTATTTCACTATCTGGTTTGTCGCGGCGTTTCTGCTGATGGCGGCCGGCGGCGCGGCGCTGTATGCGTTCTACGCGGCGATGGTCGGCGTGGACGGACTCTACGGAGCGGGGATTGCGGCGGCGGTTTCCATCGTCTGCCTCTTCGTCAATCATGTCATGGCCGGAAAAAAGGCGAAGAAAATGGCGCGGCTTTCGGCGGAGCTGGCGACGATTGAAGGGGAAATTTCAGAAATCGCGGCGGTCGTCCCCGTGCCGATTCCGGAGGCGGAGGAGGAATTGCCTGTCTTCCGGAACGCGATGCAGCAGAAGCGCGGCGAATTTTACAAAGCGCTTTCGGCGGCGCAGGCGCTCTCGTGGAAGCACGAATCGATTGAGCGGCAGCGCAGGGAGCACGAAAAATGGGAAGAAGAAGGAAAGACGCTCGCCGAGGCCAAAGCGGCGGCCGATGCCGAATGGGAGAAATGGTTGTCGTCGAAGGGGCTCCCGCTGGTTTCTGCCGAAAATTTGGAAACGCTGCGGGATGAATGGCAGACGATTTTTGCGGCCAAGGGCGCAGGAAATATTTTGTCCGTGCGCATGGAGCGGCTGCGGGCGCGGCTTGCGGAATTTGAAGGGCGCGCGAAAAAAATCGTCGGCGAGGCGGCAGCGGAGATTCCTCTCACGCCGGAGACGATTTCCGAAATTTATAAGGAAAATAAAAATCGGCAGCTGGAATGGCAGACTGTTTCCGAAAAAAATCGGCAGCATGAAGGCTACGAAAAGGAATTGGAGAGCAATCGGCGGCAGTGGGATGCTTGCCAAGATGCGATGAAATTGTTGCTGGAGAGCGTGGGCGCGGAGACGGCGGAGGAATTCGCCGAACGCGTGACGGCCTACGAGGAGCATGACAATTTGCAACGCGATTGGGAGGCGGTGCAGAAAGATATCCGTCTGTACGCCGGGAGCGATGAGGAATTTTCGCGTCTCTGGACGCTTCTGGGCACGGGCGAGTACGACGACTGGAAGGAGAAACACGACGTCCTTTCGGCGAAAATCGAGGAAGAGGATAAGGCGCTGGCGGAGCTGCGGATGCGGCAGGGTGCGGTGAACAATGAAATTTCCCGTCTGGCCAATGATGAGGCCATCACGAAAGTCTTGCAGGAGAGAAGCCAGACGGAATCGGATTTGTCCGAGGCAGCGGAGGCGTGGCTGGCCGATGTGTACGCGATATATTTCCTGGAACAGGCGCAGCAGCAATACGAAAGCGGCGAGCGGCCGAAAATGCTGTCCCGCGCGAATGAATTTTTACGGAAAATGACGCAGGGACGCTACGGTCTCGAAGTGTCCGAAGACGGAAAGAAAATCAGCACAGTGGACGCGCTCTACGATAAAAAGGACGCGAAAATTTGGTCGTCGGGGACGGGCGATCAAGTCTATCTCGCCTTGCGCCTCTCGATGGCGCTCTCTTTCGGCGAGCAGCTGGAAGCATTGCCGATTGTGCTGGACGATATTTTTGTGCGCTTCGACGAAAATCGTCAGCGCGAAACGCTCCGTTTCCTTATGGAGCTCGGAAAGGAAACGCAAATTTTCCTCTTCACTTGCCACGCGCAGACGCTTAAATTGGCGAAGGAAGTGGGCGCAGAGCAGGGGACGGGAGAATTCTGGCGATTGTCTGAGGGGAAAATCGCGGCTTGCGAATAAGGATGAAATGCGGCGGAGCGATATTGTACAGCTTGGAGCCGGGAGCTGTGAGCTTGGAGCGATTGCTTGGCTTTGGCGTCAGGCGGGCTGGAGACGTCAGACGGTCAGACGACGATTGATTTGGTGCTACATTTGTGGCAAAGACGTCAGACGGTCAGACATCAGACGTCAGACTTTAGAGGTGTCGCTACGCGACGATTTTTTATAAAAATGCGCGGAGCGCCACAAATTAGCCCTCTTCAGGAAGAGGGTGCCTCCGCAGGAGGCGGGTGATGGTCAACGTATGTGAGAAAAAAGCAAAGAAAAAATTCGTTAAAAACCTTTTCTGTTGAGAAACTTTTTTCACACACAGTGACCATCATCCGGCGCTACGCGCCATCTTCTTCCTGAAGAAGGCTGACTGGAACGCGCTCCGCGCATTTGTTTATATAAAAATCGTCGCCGAAAGGCGACACCTGAATTGCTAATTGCTAATTGCTAATTGCTAATTGCTAACTGCTAACTGCTAACTTTTTTTCTCCAAGCTATCTTGCGCCTGACAAAAAAGTCAATCGCGGTCTGACGTCTGACGTCTGATATCTGACGTCTCAATCCTGCCTGCCGAAAAAGCAAATCAAGAAACAGCCGGGCCTCTCTTTTCTCTTCCCTCTTTTCTCTTCCCTCTTTTCTCTTCCCTCTTTTCTCTTCCCTCTTCCCTCTTCCCTCTTCCCTCTTCCCTTCCCAATCAGGTACTCTCCATGACAAACATCACCTTCCTCTCCCACAGCGGCTTTCTCGTCGAAACCGAGACGGATTTCTTGGCTTTTGACGTTTGGAAAGATACGGCGGGAGCTCTTTCGGCGGCGCTGGATTCTTCCGAGAAGCCGATTTATTTTTTTGTTTCTCATTTTCACGCGGATCATTTCTCGCCGGACATTTTTCGGTGGCGGGATCGTGCGTCTTATATTTTGCATGCCGATTGCGAGGCGCCGGAGGGTTCTCGGGCGCATGGGATGACGGCGGGGGAGACGGTCGCGTTTACTTCGTTTTCCGTCAAAATGTACGGCTCGACGGATGCCGGCGGTTCGTTTCTGGTGGAAACGGGCGGGCGGACGATATTTCATGCCGGGGATTTGAATTGGTGGCACTGGGCCGGGGAGGACGCGTCGGAAAATTTGGCGGCGCGGGACTCGTTTTTCAAAGAAGTGGCCGCCATCGAGGAAACGGATTTGGATATTTTGTTTTTCCCGGTGGATGCGCGGCAGGCCGTCGCGCGAGAATGGGGCGTTTCCTATTTTCTCTCGCGGATGACGCACGTGGGGCTACTCCTCCCGATGCACGCTTTCGGCTCGAAATGGTGCCCGTCGTATGCGTTTCGCGCCCGTTTCGACACGCCGCTTTGGATTCCCTCTTTTGAAGGAGATTCTGTTTCGTATGACTAGTACTTGGCTTTTGATTTTTTTGGCGCTGATGGGCGGAAATCTTCTCATCGCGTGGCTGCCGTATTCGCTGTTCTTGCCCGGCATCGTGCTGATCAATTTGGGCGTGCTGGGCGTTTCCTATTTCATTTTTCGGCGCGATCCCTTTGTGGATTTGCGCGCGAATATGCTTTTCATGCTGGGGCTCACGGTCATCAACATTTTGACGGATCTTGGCCTGATGTCGTACACGATGTCCTGGGTCGCTTTCGGCGCGCTCTTGATTTGGTCTTGGTCGGGTGGAGGGCGCAGCCGATGAGACGCGAGCGCGCGGCGGATGTCTTGCTGGCGGCGTCTCTTTTTTCGTGCGCCGCCATTGAGCCCGTCTCCGATACGTTCTGGGGCGGGCTCTTTTTTCATACGACGCTGGCGGCGGCGGTGGGCGGCGTGGCGGATTGGTTCGCGGTGCATTCGCTCTTTCGGCGGCCGCTCGGTATTCCATTCGGGACGGACGTGATTCCGCGAAGCCGCGAAAAAATCATCCGTATGGCCAAAGAAATTTTGACGGAAGAACTGCTCACCGTGCCGCGGCTGTATCGCTTGCTGAAGGCGCATTCTTTGTCGGCGGGGGCGGCGGTCTGGATTTCGGAAAACGAGGAAAAATTGCGCGCGGTGCTCTCCGATGCGGTCGGCGCTTGTCTCGCGTCTGTGGACGGGCGGAAACTGGTCGCGATGGCGGAAGAGGATGTGGAAATATTTATCGAGAAAGAAGATTGGGCGCGAATTTTGGCCGACGAAGGACGGCGTTTGCTCCCCGTGCTCGGTGAACGCCCGTTTTTGCAGACCTTGTCGTTGGCGGCGCGGCAGTTTCTTTCCGGTGCGCTGTCAGAAGAAATTTTGAGAGATTTATATCGCGCGGCGTGGGACGCGTACGAAGAAAAGGGCGCCATGCGCGGAATGCTGCGCGGGCTTTTGGGCTCGCAACTGGGACTCACGGACGAAAGGGCGGTCGCGCTGCTGCGGCAAAAAGCAATGGAATTGGCCGAAGACTTGGCGAATCCGGAGAGCGAAGCAGCGCAAAAATGGAAAAATTTTATTCAAATGCTTTGGGAGCGGTTGGAGATGGATGCGGCGCTTCGGCAGCGGGTGAATGCCGTCGTTTCCGTCGCTTTACTCTGTCTTTGGCGGCGGCGCGGCGTTGATTTCGCGGCGAATATTTTGGCGGGGCAGAAAGAGAACGCGGCGGCCGCGGTGACGGATGCGCTCTGCGGCAGATGTTTACGTTTCCTGTCCGATCCCGAAAAGAGGAAAGCGCTCGACCGTTGGCTGCTGTGGCGGATCGTCCCGTATTTGCCGACACTTCGCGACGCCTTGGGTCGAGCGGCGGAAGCGGCGCTTTCCGGCTATTCCGGGCGCGACATGGCGCAAATCGCGGAGAACGGCGTGTGGCATGATTTGCAAATGATTCGAATCAACGGCTCCCTCATTGGTGCTTTGCTGGGCGCGCTGTCCTTCGGATTGTTTTATTGGGCGTCGGGAGGCGGAATCGCATGAGTCGGATGAAAATGGCGAATGCCCTCTTTGCCGCCTCGGCGCTGCTTTTTGCCGCGGCGTTTTGGTGGCGCCTTTCGCACGAAGGCACGGCGGCGTCCTGTTTCTATTTTTTGGCGCAATCGGCTTTCATCGGCTGCGCGGCGGATTGGTTCGCGACGGCGGCGCTCTTTCGGCGACCGCTCGGCATCCCGTGCCACACAGCGCTCATTCCTCGAAATCGGGCGCGTATCATCGCGGCCATCCGGCGCGCGGCGGAGACGCGATTGCTCCGGCCGGGGACATGGGACGATTTCTTTGCCAAATTCTCCGCGTCCGAGAGCTTGCGCATCTTTTTGGAAACGGAATCCGGGCGGCGCGCCTTGGCGGAAATATCGGAAACAGCGGCCAAAGAAATCTTGGCGACCGTCGTGTCCGAGCGGACAGTCCTTGCCGAAAAAATCGCACGCCGTATCCGGAGCGCGGCGGAGATGGCGGCACCGCGTCTTTGCGAGCGGTTTCTATCGGAGGAAACGGCGGATAAAATTCTTGTCAAATTGCTGCAAGCGGGAGCCGATTATGCAAAGAGCGAGGAAGCGCGGCGGCTCGTGGCGCGGTTTCTTCAAACATGGACGGAGGCGCAGAAAGAAAATCCCCTGGTCGTCATGGCGATTTCCATGGGAGAAACGATGGGCGTCATCGATTACGACGACATGGCCGAAGCGCTGTGCCGCTCGCTGCGGGAAAAAATCGAAGAAATTTCGGAAACGGGGACACCGGCCTTTTCGGAGCTCTCGTCGCATTTTCGGGAAGCGCTGCAAAATCTTTCGGAAACGGACGCCGGGCGCGCGGTATGGAATCGTTTCGTGACGGAAACGGCGGAAAATGTCTCGTTGGAAGCGCGAATGGAAACTTTGTTGTCGGCGTTTTGCGAAAACGAAACGGCGCGGGAAGCTTTTTCTCTTCTCGTCAGCGAGGCGATGGCGGAAGGCGCGCAAAATTTTTTGCAAGATAAAGAACGGATGACGCGATTTGACGACGCGGCGCGTTCGCTTTTGATTTACGTCGCGCGGCACGAGCAGACATTTGCGGGTGACGCCATGGAAGCGGCTCTCTCCTCCTACGATGAGGCGCGCCTGAATCGCTTCATCTATTCTCGCACGAAGGAGGAGCTCGGAAGTATTCGCATCAATGGGGCGATGGTGGCGGCAATGGCCGGTGTATTTTTATACGCGGTCTTTGCCGCGTTGCATATATAAGTTATGAGTTTTTTTGTTTTGCACCTTTCGGTGCGGGATTATTTTGCTACGCAAAATGCGGCTTGCGCCGCTATCTATTAGCCCTCTTCAGGAAGAGGGTGGCCGTAGGCCGGGTGATGGTCAATGTATGTGAGAAAAAAGTTTAGTAGCGAAATTTTTTTGGCGCAATGTCTCACGGCAGGTAAAAACTTTTCGACGAAAATTTTTTCTTTGCTTTATCTTCACATAGAGCCCTCCATCATCCGGCGCATTCGCGCCACCTTCTTCCCGAAGAAGGCTAAGCGGTGGCGCTTCGCGCATTTTTTTATAAAAACCACGGCGCGAAGCACAAACGCCACAAAAGCCAAGCACGTTCTGACGTCTGATGTCTGACATCTGACGTCTTTGCCACAAACGCCGCAAAAGCCAAGCATGAAAAAAGCGCGGCCAACTGCTCACTGCTCATTGCTCACTGCTAACTTTTTTGCCTCTCGCTTCTTTATGGAAAAATAAATTCATATCGACCAACGAAACCCTGTTTCCCAGTTGACAGAAAAGGATAAAAACTTTACAATATTAAAGCAATCTATCGAATGAAATCCGGCAAGAACGTCATCATATAAAAACAGAATAGGGATGGGGGCTGTGCGCCCTTGTTTCGCCCGTTTCATTCGGTGATTCACGGGCTTTTTTATTGTTTCAAACGATCCGAGAAAGGATCATACGGTTCGGAATATTTTTGACGAAAAAAATGTTCGGGAGGAGAAGAGAGGTGTAGGTTTTGAATACGGATGAAGCGATGCTGTTCAGCTGTTTCATTTTCGTGGTGGCGCTCGCGATTGGCGCAGGCGTGGGGTATATTCTTCGCAAGCATATCGCGGAGGCGAAAATCGGGACAGCGGAGGAGAAGGCGAAGCAAATCGCTCTGGACGCGGAAAAAATGCTGAGCGGCGCGAAGAAAGAGGCGCAGAGCCTCAAGAAAGAGGCGATGAGTCTGGCGCGCGAGGAAATTCATAAGCTGCGCGACGAGGTGGAGCAGGAAAATCGCGAACGCCGCGATGAGTTGGCAAAATACGAGCAGCGTCTCGTGCAAAAGGAAGACCATTTGGATCGGCGGGCCGATGCGGCGGACCAGAAGGAAAAAGAACTGGCCGGTCGGGACGAAGCGTTGAAAACGAAAATGGCGCGCGCGGAGGATTTATACGCGGAGCAGGAAAAGAAACTGGAGGAAATCGCCGGGCTGTCCACGGAGGATGCCAAGAATTTGTTGCTGACGCGTCTGGATGAGGAGCTTTCGCACGAGAAGGCGGTGCGCATTCGGGAAAACGAAGCGGAAATCAAGGAAAATGCGGACACGGCGGCGCGGGAAATTTTGGCCGGCGCGATGCAGCGGAATGCTTCGGACGCGGTGTCCGAGACGACGGTGTCTGTTGTTTCCTTGCCCAATGATGAAATGAAGGGGCGGATTATCGGCCGCGAAGGGCGAAATATTCGCGCCATCGAGACGCTGACGGGCGTGGATCTCATCATCGACGATACGCCGGAAGCTGTCATTCTGTCGTCTTTTAATCCGGTGCGGCGTGAAATCGCGCGGCTGTCTTTGGAAAGTCTGATTCGTGACGGGCGCATCCATCCGGCGCGGATCGAAGAGGTCGTCGCAAAAACGACGAAGGAAGTGGAGCGTGCCATTCGTGAAGCCGGCGAGCAGGCCGTTTTCACTTGCGGTGTGCGCGGCGTGCATCCGGAGCTGGTGAAAATTTTGGGGCGTTTGAAATATCGGACGAGTTATGGACAGAATGTCTTGCAGCATTCCATCGATGTTTCCTATTTTGCCGGTGCTCTGGCCGGGGAGCTCGGCGGGGATGTGGAGCTCGCCAAGCGCGCGGGGCTCTTGCATGATATCGGGAAAGCGATCGACCGTGAGCAGGAAGGCACGCATGTGGAGCTCGGTGTGGAGATTGCGAAGAAATATCACGAATCGGCGGCGGTCATCAATGCGATTGCGTCTCATCACGGCGATTGCGAGCCGACGACGGTTGAGGCCGTCTTGGTCGCGGCGGCGGATGCCATTTCCGCGGCGCGTCCGGGCGCCCGGCGGGAGACGCTGGAAAATTACATCAAGCGTCTCACGAAATTGGAAGACATCGCGAAATCTTTCCCCGGCGTGGCGAATTGCTACGCGATTCAAGCAGGGCGGGAATTGCGCGTGATGGTGAAACCGGAGAAAGTGGACGAAGACCACGCGACGCTCCTGTCGCACGACATCGCCAAGCGCGTGGAAGACGAGTTGCAATATCCGGGTCAGGTGAAGGTGGTTGTGATTCGAGAAACGCGTGCCACGGATTATGCAAAATAATAAAGGAAACAGAAAAGAGTCGCCTCGCGGGGTGGCTTTTTTTTGATTGGGGAGGGAGCTTGGCTGTTTTGTCAGGCAGGATTGAGACGTCAGAAAAAGTGCACAGTGCACAGTGCACAGGATGGCGTGCCTGACTGTTTCGTCAGGCAAGATGAAGACGTCAGATGGTCAGACGTCAGACGTCAGATTGCGATTGACTTTTTTGTTAGGCGCGAGATAGCTGGGAGCTGTGAGTCGGGAGCTGAAAGCGGTGGCGCTTCGCGCGATTTTTTATATGCGCCTTCGGCGTCCCGGTGAAGTAGGGCTCGCATAAAGTGTGAAGAAGACTAAAGCGGCGACAATTTTCTGGCGTTTTATAAAAATCGTTTGAAGTACTTTTGCTTTTTTGATTTCTGGCGTTTGGCGCCTTCGCTTCTGTTGACTTCAATTTTGAGCACGCAATATGATTTTGTTTCTTGCAACAAAAAACGCATGTGATTTTGATGATCGCATGCGTTTTTTGATTGGCGGAGACGGTGGGATTCGAACCCACGTGCCGCTATGAACGGCAAACTGATTTCGAGTCAGCCTCGTTATGACCACTTCGATACGTCTCCATGTGTCCCCTTAGGGATTTTCGGTGCGGCGGGCGGAGAAGAAATCGTCCAAGAGGCGGCGGCATTCTTTTTCGCAGAGGCCGCGCGTGATTCGGAGATGATGATTCATCGTCGTTCCGTCGCAAATGTGCCAGGCGGAGCAGACGCCGCCCGCTCTTTCGTCGTCGCTTCCGTAAAGAAGCCGATCGACGCGAGCATTCATGATGGCGCCGGCGCACATCGCACATGGCTCTATGGTAACATAAAGCGCCGTATCCGTCAAACGCCAATTTTTGAGACGTTCGGCAGCTTTGCGAAGGACGAGAATTTCGGCGTGCGCCGTGGGGTCGTGATTTCGCTCGCGGCGGTTGTGATCGGCGGCGATGAGAAGGCCGCGCCAAGCGAGGACCGCGCCGATGGGAATTTCTCCTTCTTCGGCAGCTTTCTTTGCCTCGACCAGCGCCAGTTTCATAAAATCGATGTCCGTCATATCTGTTTCTGATATTTCCATACTTTTAATTGGCGCGCGTCTTCGGGAGGAGCCCACCGGCGCGGAGGAGATTTCTGTATTCTTCTTTCAGATGCAAAACGAGCGCGTCCATCAGTTCGTGAAGGGTGTCCATATCGAAAAATTCCGGCGTCGAAATGTAATCGATGTCCAGCAAGACGTTTCCTTCATCCGATGTGATGTATTTGAAAAGTTTGGAGCTTCGATTGACGGAATTGATAAAGGCGTTCACGGCGTCTCTGTTTTCGTCGTTGACAAGACCCCATGCCAATTGGGCACGAATGACGGTGAAAATGGAATCGTCCATCACGACGAAAAAAGGAATGGTGTACGTATCGATTTGTACGCCGGACTGAAACATGACGGTGCCGTCATCGTTTCTGGTATCGAATCGTTTGAAAAAGTCGATGTCGTTTTCTTTGCAATAGGCTGTAAATTTCTCAGCTTTTTGATTTGTTTTCATGACAGTTTCCTTTCTGTGAATTTTAATTGGCGCGCGTCTTGGGAAGAAGGCCGCCGGCGCGGAGGAGATTTTTGTATTCTTCCATGACGTGGCTGACGATGGTGTCCAGGATGACGTGCACGAGTTTCATATCGAAGAATTCGTCGGTCGAGGGGATGCAGGAATCGAGGAAGACGGTGCCGTCCTCGACGACGACGTATTTGAAAATTTTGTAGCTGCGATTCATGAGATTGATATAATCCATGACGGCTTCGCGATTTTCGGGGCGAATGAAATTTTCGGCCATTTGCACGCGAATGATGGTGAAAATGGATTCGTCGACGATGACGGCAAAGGAAACGGCGTAATCATCCGCTTGGATGGCGGAACGAAACAGCACGCTGCCGTTTTCGTCGAAAAGGTCTTCGCGCACGAAGCAAGTCATATCGTGCTCGCGGCAATATTCTTCAAATTTTTTTGCTTTCAGATTTTTCTTCATGGCATTCTCCCGCGTTAGGTCAAGTGTAAGTTATATCCGCTGAATTGGATAAAAGGCGGATTTCCATTATCATACAGGAGATAAGAGAATAAGACAAGGTGTTTTTGCATTTGAAAAAATTTCAATCAAAAGGCGTTTTTTATGTTTCGTTTCTTGTCAGTATTCATGGCTTGTGCTACAATATCTCCGTCTGACGTTGGAAATTCATGAGGAAAGGAGTAAGAAATGGCTGAGGAAGTGAAGGTTGCGGCGCAGAAAGTCGAGGCATTTCAAAAATTTTTGGAGGAGAACAAGATCACCGGCTTTTCGAAGGAAGAGCTTGGAGGAGAAATGCAGGGGCATGCGTTCCGTAGCAATTTGCCGGTCGCCGGACAGAATTTACCTTTTTGGATCGTCATTGATGACAGCGTGTATACGATGATTCAGGTGCAGATTGTGGCCGGGATTGCCGTCGCGGATAAGCGCGAGAGAATTTGCGGTTTCCTGAACGATTTGAATGAGCAATACAGAGTATTGAAGTATTCAGCTGATGCGCAGGGGAATGTGATTTTGTCCTGTTGCATTCCTTCAGGAGTACCGCATTTTGAGCCGGCGCTGGTCATCGCGATTTTGAATCAGATTCAGAGCAATCTGGATAGCATTTATGCCGAGCTTATGCAGCAGCTTTGGGCAAAGTGATTTTTTTACCGATCGGTAGGAGGAGACAAAAATGAAGAAGGTTCTTATGGCGGCAGCTCTTGCCGCAGCGGCTTTTGGTTTCGTAGCGGGTGCAGATGCGAAAAATGCGGTCGTGGATGCGGACGGCATTTTGGAAAGAAGTCCGACTTTCCAGCAGGCGATGCGTCAGCTTCAGGGCGAACAGCAGAGACTGCAGCAGCAGTTTAATCAACAGTCTGCTTCGATGAATGATGCGGGCAAGCAGCAGCTCTCTCAGCAGCTGAATCAGCAGTTTGCGCAACGTCATGCGGCTCTGATGCGTCCGGTGCTGGATATGTTCCAGAAGGCGGTGCAACAGGTCGCTGCGCAACAGGGCGTGGACACGGTTATTCTGAAGAATGGCGTTGTCATGGGCAATGTCACGCTCGATATTACGGATGCCGTGAGCAGAATCATGAGATAAGAGCCTGCCCGAAAAAGAGAGTTGCAGAAAGAGGGGGCCTCATAAAGGGGTTTTATCTCTTGCAAAATCGGTATAGTTTGGAGTGATCCGGCTATGCCGATTTTTTTATTTCTTAAGCAATTCGATTGTCTCGATGAAGTTTTATTGGATGAAAAGGATCTACTTTAGGGGGGGGGGCATCTAGAACTTTTTCCAGTGTAAAAATATTGAGGCGTTCTACCAAGTAACGGATGAGCTCCGCATCCAGTGCTTTGACTTTGGCGTACTTTTTGATCTGTGCGAGGAAAGAATCAATATTGAGATATTACGTCTTGGCATTTGCAATGGTATTATTCCGTACGATTCCCCGAGCGGAAAGCTCTTTCCGCTTCTTCTTGTAAGAGGTAGTCGTTTTGGCAAAGCTGGTTTTGCCGTCGAGGTTATTCTCGTAGAGTTATCGAATGATGACGTTTAGCCTAGTAATGCACTGTGTGGTTCGTTCCATTCCTCAGTTGCATTAATGGAATGGCCTGTTGAGGTCACGCTCACTTTTTGAGTAACTTCGCAAATTCGAATCCTTATTCATGCATGAAGGCAAGTATACGATTTATTTTTGGTAGCAGGATCTGCTCCATTTGTACATTGCGTATTTGGTGCGAAATGTATTGTTCATTGCGCTTGCGGTGGATGGCATAGACAAATTCTTTCTGTTCGTGTATCCAACCTATGGCTCGGATTTGGTGCAGTTTTGCACCGTTGTAGTGCCTCCCAAAATTTAGACTTTGTTAGTGAGACAGATTTTATTACCTCCCTAATTGGTATTCTCTTCCCCTGTTAGACCGGGAGTTCCGAATAGTTTTAGCGATGAGTTTTTAACGGTGGTTAATCTACAATGTAAGTATAACAATTGAATAAAAAAACAAGTGGCAGATGGACCTCTGTTATAATGGCGCTCGAACAAATCATATTATAAGGAGGAGCACCATGCATTACAGAAAGGGGATCGGGATGAAGCTCTGTGTCTTACCGTCTTTCGTTTCCAATAAAAAAAATCTGATGCCGTAAAAAGCATCGGATTTTTTGGTGGGACTATTGTGATTCGAACACAAGACCTCTTCGATGTCAACGAAGCGCTCTAACCAGCTGAGCTATAACCCCATGTGATGAGGGTAGTATACCATGGGGCTTTGTCTTCGTCAAGACTCTTTTTTCTCGGCGTCTTCTTTTGTCTTGTTTATTGCATCGTTCAATGCTTTGGCCATCTCGGCGCCGTTTTCGTCTTCGCCAAGCGTGTAGATGGGAGTGCCGGCGCAGTAGATTTGGCGGCCGTCTTCCGTCACATTTCCGGCGCGATGGTCGTGGTAGAGGGCGGCGAGTTTCCCAGCGACGAGATAGGTGCGCTGCTCGGCGGTGTAGCGGCCGGATTTTTGCGGCGCGAAGGTTTTCTTGCCGTCGATTTCGATTTCGCCGTCTTTCACGTTCACGTGTTTCTCGGAGTATTCGTACAGACGTTTCAAATTCTTTTTCGCGCGTTCCTGCGTCCCCGGGTGGTCGGAGGGCTGAATCAAAGATTGGATGCCCGTGGGCGCCAGGTCGCCGTAGCGTTCGTAGAGAAGCTGCATGGACGCCGCCGCGCCGCCCGGATTGTAGCCCGCCGCGACCAGATATTCGAAACCGATATTGTCCGCTTCTTTTTCCTGGTCTTTTGTGAAAACGGCTTTGGAAATATAGTTTCCGGCCACATTCGCGAGGAGCGAGGACGCGACAGTGGGATTGGAGGAAAGGTAAATATTGAGTGCGGTCGTGAGGCCGACTTGTTTTTTCACGCCGGAAAGGCTGTGGCGCTTCTCTCCGTGCGCGAGCTCGTGCGCCATGACGTAGGCGAGTTCGTCGTCGTCCATCGCGTCGAGCGTTCCCATGTTCACGCCCATCACGGCGCCCATGCTCATGAAGGCGTTGATTTCATCCGATGGTGCGACGTAGACTTTGTAATCGCGCTGGATGAGTCCGCTCGCTTTGAGTTTGTCGTAAACGCTTTGCACGCGCGCATTCGCCGCCGGATCTTCCGAGACGCCCGTTTCCTCCATCGCTTGGTCGTAGAATTGCGACTGTGCGTTGTTGTCGAGCGCTGAATAATATTCGGAAACGTAAGCCATCGCCGCCGCGCCGTGAAGCAGTTGCTCCGCGAGATTGGCCGCCGACGCGGGCGCCGCCGTCAGAAAGAGCGCGCAAAGACACGCCGCCGTTTGTTTCTTCCAAAGTTTCATCTCGTACCTCCTGTTTCAAATGTTTCCTTTATTTTATCACAAAAGGCAAAGGAGAAAGGGGACGGGAAATATGATATAATGGGGCGTTGAAGAAACGAAAGGAGTCATCATGACGAAGGATAATCTCACTTTTTCGATAGAAATCAATTACATCCGGGACGTCACGGAAGGGCGGGCGGAATTGGAAAAGAAAATGCAGGAGGTCGCGGGCGAAATCGGCGCGGCGTTCATGCGAGACGGCGCGCATCGTCCGATTTTGGCCGGGCTTGTCGCCGAAGACGTCACGAAGGCGTTGGCGCTGCTCGGTCTGTCCGCTTTCGGGCAGTGGCCGCTTTGCGTGCTCACGGCGACGATAGCGACGCCGTTGCCGCTCCGCGCGATTGGCATGGCCGACGGCTGGGATATATATATCGGAGAAAAAACATTCTTCGCGTTTTCTCAATTTCCGGAAGGCACCGTGGAAATTTTGACGAAGGCGTGCACGTACTATTTGGATCATGAAAATTACAAGCCGCTGACGGAATTTGTGTCCGAAATGGGTTTTGAAAATTTCCGCGACGCGGTCCTGGGCGCCGCACCGGTGGCGGAAGGGGTCGACGGGAGCGCGTACGCATCGCCGGATACGCCGCCGCTCAAAGAAGGCGATTTCGTCCGTCTGGAGCACAATGTGATGCAGGTCATCGAGGTGTACCCGGAAATGGGGTCGCTCTTGATGGAATACGGGATGTCGTGCGTCGGCTGTTTCGTGTCTTACGACGAAAATCTGTGGCAGGCGGCGCAGGCGCATGGGCTCGATGTCTTTGAAATCATCGGGGAAATGAACGAGTATCTTTCGGATAAATACAACAAGCCGCTCCTTTCCGCCGAAACGCCGATGGAGGATATCCTGACGCTCTACCCGCAGCTCCTCGCGCTCCTGCAGGACCGAGGCCTCACGCTCCCGCAAGACCTGTCGACGCCGCTCGGCAAAGTCTGCGAGGAAGCGGGACAGGATCTCGCGGAAATTCTCGCCGCGTGCGATGCGAAATTGAGAAAGGAAATGTAAAGGAGAGGCGGAGGTTTTTCTGCTTTTTCCTTTTGAGGCGTTTGTGGCGGAGGCTTTGGCAAGATAGGGAAAAGGGAAGGGGGAAGAGACGCCGGGCTGTTTTTTGCTTGGCTTTTGTGGCGTTTGTGCTGGGAATTTTTTTGCGAGATAGAGATGAGGGAAGAGGCGTGTGCTCGGCTTGGGATTTTCAGGGCGGTCGAGACGTCAGATAATCAGACGTCAGACGTCAGACAGTCAGGAGCATATTTTACTTTATGCGTTTCATTGTGATTGAAAAGGCGGAAATCAGACATTGGAAGATTGATGGCGGTATCGCTTGTGACGATTTTTTATGGCGGCTTGGCTGTCTTTATAAAATGCGCGAAGCGCTTTATACTACCCCATAACAGTGGACACACCAAAATCAGACCACGGTAAATCACTCAATAGCGAGAATTCGAATCCTACGGCCCCCGAATGATTCTCCTCACCGATATCACCTA
>CAVHDO010000004.1:0-40297 GCA_963634795.1 Oscillospiraceae bacterium | reverse complement strand
ACAAATATTGATCTTGAGCTGTGACCGGCATATATTCCTCATTATGGCTATTACGCCGAATTTCACGCGAAATTGTGGATTTATTGCGCCCCAATTTTTTAGCAATTTGTGCAATTTTATATCCCTTCGCTAAAAAATACAGTATCTTTTCTCGCTCCAATAGTGTAAAATGATTGTAGTGGCGCATGGTGATCCTTCTTATAATATGATTTGATCAAATACCATTATAACAGAGGTCTATGTGCCACTTATTTTTTATTCAATTGTTGCACTTACATTGTAAATTCATCCGTAAAAAGGAGGAAAATTTGATGAATGTTATGTTTGTGATAGTGTTGTCTGCTGTGTGCGTTGGGATTGTACTTGTAACGGCATTGGGATTTGTAGCAATTAAATTGCGGAACATGAATCGTAGAATAGAAAGAACGGCAAAAGAAGCGGTTTGGGGAGAGGTGTTTAATAATACGATCATAGGAAGCAAGTGGTTGAAGGATAAGGCATTTTCTCCTGGAAGAGGAGCGGCGGGATACCAGATGTTGTATCTCATATATAGAGTGTTGGATGAGGTTAGACCGAAAAAGATTCTTGAATTGGGTCTTGGACAATCGACGAGAATGATTTTGCAGTATGTTGCTGAGCATGGTGATGTGAGACATACCGTCGTAGAGCATAATGAAAATTGGATAGAATTTTTTAAAGAAAGTCGTGAATTTCCAACTAATACGACTATTGTTTGGTTGGATAGAGAATATGTTCCTTATAAGAATGCAAAACAAGTATTGGCGTATAAGGATTTTGTTAAAACATTTGGAGAAGAGAAATTTGATTTGATAATAATTGACGGTCCGCAGGACAAATACATGAAAGAATACACGAAAAAGTATTCAAGGATAGATGTGTTGTCAATTATTCCGAAATGTCTTTGTAAGGATTTTGTGATTTTGATGGATGATTCACATCGGGTCGGTGAAAAAAATGCTTTATTGGAAATCGAGAGAGTTTTGAGAGCAAATGATATAAAATATGGACGATGGGATTATGTCGGAGAAAAGGATACAACGTTGATTTGTAACAAAAATTATTTTTGGTGAAGAGGGATTCGTTTTGCATGCTATAAAATGCTCTGGGGAAGGCAAATCTTTATTAAGCCAATCTTTATTAAATGGAAGAATCTTTATAGGGAGGGCATAACATTGAAATGTTATTATGATGTGGCTATAGCTATTGATTTGAATAAGGCGGGAAGGGGGTATTAGGCAGGTATTTTTTTATAATGATTGAATGAAATGTAGCATCCCCAAAGTCATAAATTTGGTATAAGCGGTGTTTTAGCTAAACACTTATATAAAAAAGTTTATAGCCGAAAAATGCCCTAAAAGCATATAATGTGGGTTTGACAATGATGTGTTATAAAAAAGAGAATGAGAAAAGGGTCTGGCTTGGCTTTTGCCAATTCGGCCGCATGGGGGAAAAAAGGTTGTATTCTTGCGCCCTTATAGCAAGTTATTTTTTGTAACATTTATAAAGATAGAAAGAGTAATGCGCTGTGAAAAACTCGCGGCGCATTACTCTTTGTGGTATACTATGGGCGACTTTTTGTTTGGGGAACGCGGATTCCGGTCTTGGCGTTTCCTCGCCTCATGGGAGGTTCATCATGTTGCTTGCATTTGATGTCGGAAATACGAATATCGTATTTGGGATTTATAAAGAACATAAATTGCTGGACCATTGGCGCGTGGCGACGAATACGCTACAGACGGCGGACGGGTACGCGGCGACTTTGGGCGTGCTGTTTCAGCTGAACGGGCTTCGCTTCGACGATGTGGAGGATGTGATTATTTCCACGGTCGTCCCGCCGATTGTTCCGATTTTGGAAACGATGGCGCGGCGCTATTTCCATGTAAAACCGATTATCGTCGGCCCCGGCATCAAGACGGGCATGAATATTTTGTACGACAATCCCAAGGAGCTCGGCGCGGATCGAATCGTGAATGCGGTGGCAGCGGTTCATAAGTACGGCGGCCCGGCGATTGTGATCGATCTGGGGACGGCGACGACATTTTGTGTCATCAATGAGAAGAGCCAATATTTGGGCGGCGCGGTGGCTCCCGGCATCGGGATTTCCATGGAAGCGCTTTTCCAACGGGCATCGAAATTGCCGCGCATCGAATTCAAGAAGACGAAGAATTGTATTTGCCGCAACACGGTGACGGCGATGCAGGCCGGGATTTATTACGGTTTCGTCGGGCAGGTGGACGGCATCGTCGCGCATATTAAAGAGGAATTGCAACAGCCAGACATCACGGTCATCGCGACGGGCGGTCTCGCGGCGCTCATCGCGGAGGGCTCGACCTCCATCGACGTGGTCGATCCGATGCTGACCCTCGACGGGCTTTTGATTTTGTACGAAAAAAATAAAGAGGAGAAACGGTAAAAAGTTTTTTGAAAGGAAACTTCATCTTTGGCGGTGAGGTTTCTTTTTTTGTGCGGGGAAATTTAAGAAAGATTGTGTGAAGCGACGGGGGATGGTCACTGTCTGTGAGAAAAAAGCGTTTCGTCTGATTTTTCTTTGCTGTATTTTTACATAGCGTTGTCCATCATCCGACCCCTACGGGGTCACCGCCAACCGTCCACCGGAAGGTTGTCTCTTGAAGAAGTCTAAATAGAAAGCGCTGCGCGCAATTTTTTATAAAATGCGGCGGAGCCGCTACCGATGAAAATTAACAGCCAATAGCTAAAAGCTAACAACTATCTTGCGTCTGACGAAAAAAGTAAATCACGCTCTGACGTCTGAAGTCTGACCATCTGACGTCTCAATCTTGCCTGCCGCAAAATCTGAGCACAAACCAAGCCATGTCTCTCATCTCTGCCATCGAAAAGTTTTCGGCACAAACGCCACAAAAGGAAATAAGAAAAAAAGCCCGGCTTCTCATCTCAATCACTGCAAAAGTTTTCATCACAAACGCCACAAAAGGAAAAGAACATCGAAAGCTTAGCTTCTCTCCCCTCAATGATAATAAAATATGGAAATTGAGAATGAGAAATGGTAAAATATGGGTAATTTTTAAGTTTTGTTTGGATGGGTGACGAGGATGAGCGAGAATAAGAAATGGGTGTTTCATCAGAAAGATGGCGAGGGGGCGCTGCCGGATTTTTTTGCGGCGGAGCGGATTCCGGACGGCGTGGCGCGGATTTTGGTGCGGCGCGGGATTGCGACGAAAAAGGCGCTCGACCATTTTCTGTATGATGACCGGAAGGATTTGGCCGATCCGTTTCTGATGAAGGGAATGGAAGCGGCGGTGGCGCGTTTGCAAAAAGCCATCGCGGCAAAGGAACGGATTTGTGTGTACGGGGATTACGATGTGGACGGGATTACGTCGACTTCGATTTTGGTGCGTTTCTTTCGTTCGCTCGACGCGGAGGTGGGTTTCTACATTCCGTCGCGGGAGTCGGAGGGGTACGGGTTGAATGTGCCGGCTGTCGAGAAATTGGCGGCGGCGGGGTATCGGCTGATTGTGACGGTGGATTGCGGGATTTCTTCGGCGGAATTGATCGACGCACACGCAAATCTCGTGGATTTCATCGTGACGGACCATCATCAGCCGCCGGAAATTTTGCCGTCGCGGGCGCTCGCGGTGGTGAATCCGCATCAGAAGGATTGCGCGTATCCTTTCGAGGATTTGGCGGGCTGCGGGGTGGCGTTCACGCTGTGCCGGGCGCTTTCGCTCCGTCTTTTCGGGAAGGATTACGAGGCGGATACGGAGTTGGCGGCGCTGGGAACGGTCGCGGATATGGTGAGTCTCACGGGGGAAAACCGGATTTTGGTGCGCTCCGGGATGGCGCAGATTATCGGGACGCGGATTCGCGGGCTGTCGGCGCTTTTGCGGGCGTCCGGGGTGGTGCGGGAAGATACGGACCCGACGGATTTCACGACGGATAAAATTTCTTTCGCGCTGGCGCCGCGGCTGAATGCGGCGGGGCGGATTCGGCATGCGCGACTGGGCGTGGAATTGATGCTGACGGATTCGGCGGAAGAGGCGGAACGGCTCGCGACGGAGCTCTGTGATTTGAATGTGGAGCGGCAGACGATTGAGCGGGAAATATTCAAAGAGGCGACGGCACGCGTGGAGGCGCTTTCTGGCGAGCAGGATATGGCGCTGGTCGTCGACGGGGAAAATTGGCATCCCGGCGTAATTGGGATCGTGGGCTCGAAAATTTTGGAGCGTTTTTGTCGTCCGACGCTGATGGTGTCTGTCCGCGGCGATGTCGGGAAAGGTTCGTGCCGCTCGGTGCCGGGTTTCAATATTTACGAAGCGCTCAAAGCGCACGGAGATTTGCTGTTGCAATTCGGCGGGCATCCGATGGCGGCCGGTTTCACCATCAAAAAGGAAAATATCCCGCTGTTTCGGAAACGGTTGAACGAATACGCGCGGGAGCGGCTGACGGAGGCGGATTGCGTGCCGCAGCTGGAGCTGGAGGAAATGATTCCGCTGCCGGAGGTGACGCTGGATTTCATCCGCGCGCTTTCGCTTCTGGAGCCGTGCGGGAGCGAGAATCCGCGGCCGCTTTTCGCTTCCGACGGACTGACGGTGGAAACGACGGCGCGCATGGGCTACGAGCGGAAACATTTCAAATGCACGCTGTCTTCCGGGCAGACGGAGACGGAAGCGGTCTTTTGGAATGCGGGCGAGGACGATCCGTGTCGGCCGGGGGATGTGGTCACGGTGGCCTACGAGCCGGAAATTCACAATTGGTACGGGGAAAAGGTGCAGCTGGTAGCGCGGGATATTCGCCCGGCAGAGGAAATGGCGGTGCAGCTGGATCGCCGGTTTATGATTTTGGTTTATCGGGCGCTCTTGGCGTTTTTGGCCGAGGAGCCGGTGCTTTTGACGGAAACGGTGCCGTTTGTGGCCGGGCAACTTTTGTGCAGCGAGAGCAAAGCGAAGGCCGCCGTTAAAGTTTTCGCGGAGCTGGGTCTTGTTTCCGCGACCGGCACGGCGGAAAGCATCCTCTTGCGGATGAATCAAACGGATCGCAAATTGGATTTGGAAATGTCGGAAACGTATCGTTTGCACAGGAAATGAGGTGACGGACATGGACGGAGAAAAGGAAACCGCGGCGCGGCGCCGTTTGCCGTACGAGGAAGCGCCGCTGCAGACGGATGCCTCCGCGTCGTCCCTGGCGGAGCAGTTGATTCGGCAAGGGGACGCGGCCGAAGCGGGCGAAAAAGATTTTGCGAAAGAAGTCGCGAAGGCGCATGACGATTTGATGGCCTGCGTCACGAGCTATCTCAAGGACGAAGCCGATATTTCCTTAATCCGTAAAGCGTATGAGTTGGCGGCGGAGGCGCACGCGGCGCAAAAACGCCAATCCGGCGAGCCGTACATCATCCATCCGCTCTCCGTCGCGACGATTTTGGCGCAGCTTCAAATGGATGCTGAGGGGCTGTCGGCGGCGCTCTTGCACGACGTCGTGGAGGACACGGAATACACACTGTCGGATATCGAGGAGCGCTTCGGCAAAGAAGTGGCCGCGCTGGTGGACGGCGTGACGAAGCTGTCGCAATTTCATTATAAGGACAAAGAAGATCAGCAGCTGGAAAATTTCCGAAAAATGTTTCTGGCGATGGCCAAGGACATCCGCGTCGTCCTGATCAAATTGGCGGACCGGCTGCACAATATGCGGACGCTCTCCGTCTTCCGGCGCGACAAGCAGATACGGATTGCGAAGGAAACGCAGGAAATTTACGCGCCGCTCGCGCATCGGCTGGGGATTTACAATATCAAATGGGAGCTCGAGGATCTCTGTTTCTACTACTTGGAGCCTGAAGCGTATGCGGATTTGGTCGGGCAGATGAAGGAGAAACGGCAGGCGCGCGAGGAAATCGTCGACGACACGATGCGCGTCTTGGACGAGAAAATCAAAGAGGCGGGCATCCAAGCGACCATCACGGGGCGACCGAAACATTTCTATTCCATTTATAAAAAAATGAAGCGCGACAACAAGGATTTGTCGCAGATTTACGATTTGTACGCGGTGCGCGTCATCGTGGATTCGATTCCGCAATGCTATGCGGTGCTGGGGATCGCGCATTCGCTTTGGAAGCCGCTGCCGAATCGTTTCAAAGATTATATCGCGGTGCCGAAGCCGAATATGTACCAATCGCTTCACACGACGGTGATTGGGACGCGCGGGCAGCCGGTGGAAATCCAGATTCGTACGTGGGAAATGCATCACATTTCGGAATACGGCGTCGCGGCGCATTGGCGCTACAAGGAAGGGCAGCATCCGGGCGGTAAGGATTTCGACGCGAAAATTTCCTGGCTGCGGCGGCTGCTGGAATGGCAGGACACGGCGAATCCGCGTGAATTTATGAATGCGATGAAACTGGACGTCTTCTCGGATGAGGTCTACGTTTTCACGCCGCAGGGCGATGTCATCAATCTGCCGAAGGGCTCCGGGCCGGTCGATTTCGCGTATCGCGTGCACACGGAAGTCGGCAATCATTGCGTCGGCGCCAAGGTGAACAACAAAATCGTGCCGCTCGATACGAAATTGGTGAATGGAGACATTGTTTCCATCATCACGTCGAAAACAGGAAAACCGAGCCGCGATTGGCTGAATATGGTCGGCGCGACGGAGACGAAGGCGAAGATTCGGAGCTGGCTGCGCAAAGAGAATCGCGAGGAAAATATCCAGCGCGCGGAGGAGGCGCTTCCGCAGGAGGCTACGCGGCTCGGTTGCGATTGGAAGGAACTGATTTCTCACGGGCGTCTCGAGACGGTCGCGCACGCTTTGAATGCGGCGTCCGTGGAAGATTTGTACGCGACGGTCGGCTATGGCGGCATTCCGGCAAAGTCCGTCATCCTGCGGCTGTCTGAGCTGCACAAAAAGGAAACGGAAGAGGCGAAACCGGCGGAGCTGCAAAAATCGGCGAAGGCGCTGGAATCGCTCAAGATGCAGCAGGTGAAAACGCACGCGCAAAACGGCATTCTGGTCAAAGGGGAGGCCGGGCTCGTGGTGCATTTGGCAAAATGTTGCAATCCGGTGCCGGGGGACGCGATTGTGGGCTATGTCACACGCGGCCGCGGCGTCTCGGTGCATCGGGCGGATTGCCCCAACGCGGTGAATTTCGATGATCCGGAGCGTCTCGTCGACGTGGAATGGGAAGAGAAGAGCACGGACGTTTTCCTCGTGACGATTCGGATTGAAAGCGACGACCGCACGGGTCTCATGGCGGATATTTTGGCGACGTTGGCCGGGATGAAACTCTCCGTCTCGGCGGCGAATGTGAAAGTGCAATCGGGCGGGCGCGCCGTTATGGATTTAGGGATTCAAATCAAAGATTTGGAGCAGTTGGAATATATCATCACGAAATTGGCCCGAATCAAGGATGTGCATTCGGTGCGGCGGATGCAGTCGAGGAAGGGCAGCTGACAGTGAGCAGTGTCGGTGTCGGTGGGTCGCCTGCGATGATTTTTTTATAAGACCTAGAAAATAGTTTGCATGGCATATCAAAAATCCTGCGCTTTTATGAAAAAATTGACGTAGGGAGTAAGGGTCGTTATAATAAAGTCATGCGTTATTCGGATGATGCAGAAAGAAGGATTTAGAAAAACGGAGGCGGCCATGAGAAACGAAATTTTGGAATATTTCCGCAAAGCGAATGGCAATTTTGTGTCCGGAGAAAAAATATCCCGAGATCTGAAAGTGTCTCGGACAGCGATTTGGAAGCATATCAAAGTTTTGAAAGAGCGCGGCTATGTTTTTGAGTCCGTCACGAAGAAAGGGTATCGATTACTGTATGCGCCGGATCTTTTGATGCCGGCTGAGGTGGAGCCGGTTTTGAGGACGGTGGAATTCGGTCATCGCATACGGTATTTGGAAAAGACCGTTTCCACGAATGAGGAAGCCAAGCGTTTCGCGAGAGAGGGGGCGCCGGAAGGAACCGTTGTTCTTGCGGAAGAGCAGACTGGTGGTAAAGGGCGTCTTACGAGGAGATTTGAGTCGCCATTCGGTAAAGGAATTTATTTCAGTCTTATTCTGCGTCCAAAGTGTCCACCGATGGAAGCAGCCAAATTCACATTGTTGGCAGCGGTCGGCGTATGCCGTGCTATCCGACATACGGGACTTCCTGATTGCGGGATCAAGTGGCCGAATGATATTTTGGTACACGGAAAGAAACTTGTCGGCATTCTGACGGAAATGTCCGCGTCGATGGAGAAAATCGATTACATCGTCATTGGTATCGGCATTAATACCGGCATGAAAAGTGATGAATTTCCGCTTGTATTCCGAGATAAAGCGACGTCTTACGAAATCGAAGGCGTAAAGTTTTCGCGTAAATCGATTCTGGCCGCTGTGCTTTACGAGTTGGAACAGGAATATCAATTAGCGGAAAGAGAAGGCTTCGACGCGGTACTGAAAGATTGGGAGAAACTCTCCGTCACCATCGGGCAGGATGTCACCGTCGTTTTCAATGACGACAGTTTCCAAGGGAAAGCCGTCGGCATCGACCAAGACGGATGCCTTCTCGTCGACATGGGCGGGGAAGTCAAGCGCGTCTTGGCGGGCGATGTCTCGATTCGTCCGGCCAATGAACCGGTGGAATTAAATCGGTATAACCAATGAGAGAAACGGGGCTGTGAAAAAATGATTTTCATTTTTTCACGGCTCTTTTTGTGTGGAATCGTGTGGAAGCTTTTTCATGGAACTCCTTAAAGCACTTCATTTTCGTTTTTTCCTGAGAAAGAAAGAGAACGAAGCGAGAGAGAGAAGCCGCCGCTTGTGCAAAATTCATCCATGAGTGGCGGTGAATTTTGCACAGGCTGGCTCCATTACAGCGGGAACAGCTTGGAGCTGTGAGCCGGGAGCTTGGAGCACACAAAGACATCAGACATCAGACATCAGACATCAGACAATCAGACGTCAGATGAAAGTGGTATTGTCTGCGGCGATGATTTTTTTATAAAATGCGGCGGAGCCGCCACCAGTCAGCCCTCTTCAGGAGGTAACCTTCTGGTGGACGGTTGCCAGTGCGTCCGGAGGAGGCGGATGATGGGACGCCGAAGGCGCAATATAAAAATGCCGCGGAGCGATACCAATAAAATCTGACGTCTGATGTCTGACTGTCTGATGTCTCAATCCTGCCTGACGCAACAGGAAAGAATAAAAAACCACGCCGGAGAAAAAATTCTTGCCAAGGACGTTTGCTTTTGATAAAATAATTAGGCTTGATTACACATGCTCGGCAGACTCGGTATCTGTGCCGCGCGGAAAATTTTTCATTCCGGCGGTGGCTATCGGGGAGGAGGCGGGCAGAGGTTCCAAACAGGAGGTTTTGGTTATGGCAATTGTATCTATGAAGCAGTTACTCGAAGCAGGGGTTCATTTCGGGCATCAGACCCGTCGCTGGAATCCGAAGATGGCGCGTTTCATTTTCACGGAACGGAACGGCATCTACATCATCGATCTGCAGAAGACGGTGAAGAAAATCGAGGAAGCGTACGATTTTCTGCGCGAAGTGGCGGCCAACGGCCAGTCGATTCTTTTCGTCGGCACGAAGAAACAGGCGCAGAATGCGATTCGCGACGAGGCGCTTCGCTGCAATATGTGCTATGTGAATGAACGCTGGCTCGGCGGGATGCTCACGAATTTCCGCACGATTCAGACGCGTATCGCTCGCCTGAAAGAATTGGAAGCGATGTTTGAAGACGGCACGGTCGCGCAGTACACGAAGAAGGAAGCGATTCTTCTGAAGCGTGAGCTGGATAAGTTGGAAAAGAATCTGGGCGGCATTAAAGATATGAAGAAGCTCCCGGGCGCGATTTTCGTGATCGATTCGAAGAAGGAAGAAATTGCGGTCGCCGAGGCGCGCAAGTTGAATATCCCGGTCGTGGCGACGGTGGATACGAATTGCGATCCGGATTTGGTGGATTTCCCGATTCCGGCGAATGACGACGCGATCCGTGCGGTGAAGATTTTGGCGGAGAAGATGGCTGACGCGGTGCTCGAAGGCCGTCAGGGTCAGCAGGAAGAAGCGGCGAAGGCGCCGGCGGAAGAAGCGACGGAAGAAACGGAAGTCGCGGAAGACAAAGAATAATCATAAGTCACAAAGAAGAGCAGGAGTTTCGTTTCCTTGCGAAACGACGATTTCATCGGAGATAAAGAGAAGGATGGAGTCGGTATTTCCTTGCTCTTTCGGCGTGTCAAAAATAAGAAACGATTTTATTATTTCAAAAGAGGAGGAAACAAATGGCACAGATTACCGCGAAGATGGTCAATGAGCTCCGCACGTCGACGGGCGCGGGGATGATGGATTGCAAAAAAGCGCTGGTCGAAGCAGACGGCGATATGGCAAAAGCGGTGGACATTCTCCGCGAAAAGGGTTTGTCTCAGGCGGCGAAGAAGGCCGGTCGCATCGCAGCGGAAGGCGCGGTCGTCGCGTATGTGACGGATGACGGCAAGACGGGCGTCGTGGCCGAGGTGAATTGCGAGACGGATTTTGTCGGTCACAATGAAGAATTTGTGGCACTTGCCCGCGGGATTGCCGAAGTGGCGGCCAAAGCGGCGCCGGCGGATGTGGAAGCGCTCTTGGCCTGCGACATGGGCGGCAAGACGGTGAAAGATGTCGTGACGGAAGCGGTCGCGAAGATGGGCGAAAATATTTCCGTGCGCCGTTTCGTGCGTTACGAAAGCGCGGACGGCAAGGTGTACAGCTACATTCACGGCGGCGGCAAAATCGGCGTCTTGGTCGAAGTGAAGGGCGGCGACGCGGAGCTCGGCAAGAATATCGCGATGCAGATTGCGGCGGCGAATCCGACGTATTTGAATCAGAGCGAAGTGCCGGCGGCGGAGCTGGAGCACGAAAAGGCGATTCTCTCCGAGCAGGCGAGAAACGAAGGCAAGCCGGAAGCCATCATCGAAAAGATGGTCGTCGGCCGCATTCACAAATATTACAAGGAAGTCTGCTTGGTGGAGCAGGATTACATTCGCGACGGCGACATCACCGTTTCCAAACTTTTGGCGTCCCAGGGTGCCGAAGCGGTCCGCTTTGCGCGTTTTGCTCTCGGCGAAGGCATCGAAAAGAAACAGGAAAATTTCGCGGAAGAAATCGCAAAACAGCTCAACGGCTGATGAGTCTCATCGGTTTATTTACGGAAATATGAAACGTTTCCGCGCCTGACGGGCAGAGCTGTCCCGCCCATCCGGCTTGCGGTATATATTTTTCAATGGTAAGAGGACACGCTCGTGTTCTCTTATTTTTTTGGAGGAAACGCGGAGGAAATTCCGGATTTCTTTTGCGTTTCCTGTATGACGGAGGGAAATGATGGCGAATCGGTACAAGAGAGTGATGCTCAAGCTGAGCGGAGAAGCTTTGGCGAGCGACCGCGGTTTCGGGATTGACGGGCCGGTCGTCGCGCGGCTCTGCGGGGAAATCAGCGAGGTCGTGCGCGCCGGCGTGGAGGTCGCGCTCGTCGTGGGCGGCGGAAATATTTGGAGAGGCGTCCAGGGCAGTGAAGGCGGCATGGATCGCACGTCCGCCGATTACATGGGGATGCTCGCGACGGTGATGAATGCGGTCGCGCTGCAGGACGGATTGGAAAAAATCGGCATTCCGACGCGGGTGCAGACGGCGATCGAAATGCGACAGATTGCCGAGCCCTACATTCGTCGTCGCGCGGTGCGGCATTTGGAAAAGGGACGCGTCGTGATTTTCGCGGCCGGCACGGGGAATCCGTATTTCACGACGGATACGGCGGCGGCTCTTCGTAGCGCGGAAATCGAGGCGAATGTGATGCTGATGGCGAAGAAGCAGACGGACGGCGTTTACGACGCGGACCCGAAGTTTCATCCGGAAGCGAAATTGTTCACGCATCTCACGTATCAGGACGTGTTGCAGAAAAGCCTCGCCGTCATGGACAATACGGCCATCACGCTCTGCATGAACAATTCCATTCCGATTGTCGTTTTCAATATCGACGTGCCCGGAAATATCACCAAAGCGTGCTTGGGCGAGACGCTCGGGACGCTCATTGAAGACAAATAAAGGAGAAGCCATGTTTGAAGAAGAAATCAAGAAACTGACGGAAAAAATGGACAAATCGCTCCAGTCGCTCAAGGGCGAATACGCGTCTGTCCGCACGGGGCAGGCGTCGGCGTCGCTCTTGGATCGCATCGTCGTCGATTATTACGGCACGATGACGCCGGTGACGCAGGTCGCGACGGTGCAGGTGCCGGAAGCGCGGATGATTGTCGTGCAGCCGTGGGACAAGGGTCTTTTGAAGGAAATCGAAAAAGCGATTCTTCAGTCGGATTTGGGACTCGTGCCGATGAATGACGGAAATATCATCCGCATGGCCGTCCCGCAGCTCACGGAAGAGCGGCGCAAAGACCTGTGCAAAGTTGTTTCCAAAAAAGCGGAGGAAGGCAAGGTCGCCATCCGCAATATCCGCCGCGACGGCAATGATTTCCTGAAGAAGGAAGAGAAGAAGAGCGAAGTGTCGAAGGACGTAATCAAAGAGGCCGAAGACATCATCCAGAAGCTCACGGATAAGAAAATCAAAGAGCTGGAAGAAATTACGGAGAAGAAAATCGCCGAGATTATGAAGGTATGATTGTGGACGGGCTGTACGAAGGCCTGCCATGGAGCGGGGCGGCGCGGGCGCGTCTGGCGTCGGCGTATCCGGACGGGACGGTGGATGTGACGACCGGGACGCATTACGAGACGGAAGCGAGTTTCCCGTATCTTTTGCGTGTGGGGAAGCGTGCCGTCATCGCGCCGCGCATGGCGTACGGGGCGGAGATTTCGCGCGCCCTTTTGGAAACTTACGGAGAGGGGGAGCAACTTGTCGGAGACAAAGATTTGTCCGAAGCATGTGGCGATCATTCTTGACGGAAACGGGCGCTGGGCGACGGCGCGCGGCCGCGAGCGTACTTACGGCCATCAAATCGGCGCGGACAATGTGACGACGATTGTCCGGAAAGCGTCCGCTCTCGGGATCGAGCGCCTCACGCTGTATGCGTTTTCCACGGAGAATTGGAAACGCCCGCAGCCCGAGGTGAATTTTTTGATGGAACTTTTCAAGACGTATCTTTTGGCGAAGCTGCGCGAACTCATGGACGAAGGCGTCGTCCTTCGCATCGTGGGGGAGAAAAGCGCGCTCTCCGAAGGGCTCCGGAAAGAAATCGAAGCGTGCGAAGAGGAAACGAAAAATAACGCGGGTCTCGTCCTGAATATGGCGATCAATTACGGCAGTCGGGATGAAATCGTGCACGCCGTGCGGCAAATCGCGCAAAAAGCAAAGGCGGGTGAGCTCGCGCCGGAAGACATCGGGGAAGACACCGTCGCCGCGCATTTGTACGAAAGCGACGCGCCCGATGTCGACCTTTTGATTCGCACGGGCGGCGAGTCGCGCATTTCCAATTTCCTGCTCTGGCAGATTTCCTACGCGGAATTGTATTTCACGCCCGTTCTCTGGCCGGATTTCACGCCCGAAGAATTGGAAAAGGCCGTGGATTGGTTCGCCGGGCGGGATCGGCGCTTCGGCGCGCTGACGGAGGAGACTTCATGCTGACACGGATTTTGACGGCGATTTTGGGCATCGTCGCCGTTTTCTTTTTGATTGGTTATGGCGGCGTGCCGCTGACAGCCGCGATTGTCCTCGTGGCCGTTTTGGCGTGGTACGAATACGCGCGCATGATGTACCGCACGGCGCCGCTGTATTCGCGCCCGGCCGTTTGCGCGCTCATTTTTATTTTGCTCGCGGCGTCCTCCGGCTCCTTGGCCGTCTTGGCCGCGGGGCTTTTCATTTCCTTTGTGCTGCTCGGATTTCAAGTCCTCTTCATTCAGAAAAAAGATTGGCAGCGGCTTTTTTACACTTGGATCGGCGTGCTGTATTTCGGCGTCGGCTTCGGCTCGCTCCTCGTGCTCCGCGGCGCGGACGATTTGCTCTCCGTGCGCGACGTCGCTTTGGAGCCCGGGCTTTTTCTCGTGTGGTTCGGCCTCTTGGGAACGTGGGCGAGCGATACGTTCGCGTATTTCGTCGGGAAATATTTCGGAAGAAACCCGATGGCGCCGCACATCAGCCCGAATAAGACACAGGAAGGGCTTTTGGGCGGCGTGGTCGGTTGCATCGCGATTTGCGCCGCGTTTTCTTGGTATTTTGAATTTTCGCAGGCGACCGCGCTACCGCTCGCGCTCTTGGTCGCCGTCGCGTCTCCGATGGGGGACCTTTTTGAATCCTATGTGAAACGCGTCTGCGACGTGAAAGATTCCGGAAACATTCTGCCCGGTCACGGTGGGATAATGGATCGCTTCGACAGCCTGCTCTTCGTCATGCCGCTCCTTCTCGGCGTTCTGACGCTTTTGAGGTGGTTCTGATGAAAGACATCGCCGTCCTGGGCTCGACCGGCTCCATCGGGACGCAGGCGCTCGACGTCATCCGGCTGCATCGGGATCGTTTCCGCGTCTCGATTTTGGCCGCGCACAAACATATTGATTTGCTGTTGAAACAAGCGGAAACATTTGCTCCCCGCGCTGTCGCCGTCACCGATGCGGAGGCCGGGCGGGCTTTTCGTGCGCGCTACACGGGGAAGGCGGCGGTCTTTGTCGGTGAAAACGCCATGACGGACGCGATGAGCCGCATCGAATTTGACACTGCGCTCGTCGCCGTCACGGGCATGGCGGGCCTCTTGCCGACGCTCTTGGCGATTGAGCTCGGGAAAGAAATTGCGCTCGCAAATAAGGAAACGCTCGTCGCGGGCGGAAAACTCGTGACGGAGGCCGCGGACATAAAAGGAATTTCCCTTCTTCCCGTCGACAGCGAACACAGCGCCATTTTCCAATCGCTCTTGGGACAGGACACGAAACACATTCGCCGCCTCATTTTGACGGCGTCCGGCGGCCCCTTCCGCGGCAAAACGAAAGAAGAATTGAAAACCGTGACGCTCGCCGATTGCCTCTCGCATCCCACGTGGAACATGGGGCAGAAAGTGACGATTGATTCGGCGTCCATGTTCAATAAAGGGCTCGAAATCATCGAAGCGCATTGGCTTTTTCGCGTGCCGTATCAAAATATTCACGTCGTCGTGCAGCCGCAGAGTCTCATTCACTCCATGGTCGAGTACGACGACGGCTCCATAATCGCGCAGCTCGGGCTCCCGGATATGCGCCTGCCCATCCAATTCGCGCTGACCTATCCCGAGCGCCTGCCGACGCCGTCCGGAGAATTTCTCGACTGGACGAAAATCGGACACATCGACGTCGCCGAGCCCGACCGCCGAGTTTTCCGCTCGCTCGATTTGGCCTACGCGGCGGGAGAAACCGGCGGGGACGCGCCGACCGCTTTCAACACGGCGAATGAAGAAGCCGTTTCCGAATTTATTAAAGGAAATATTTCTTTCCTGCAACTTTTCGACGTCACCGCGGCTGTCTTGGACGGATGGGACGCCAAAGACATCCGGACGGCGGACGACATCTGGGACGCGGACCGGCGGGCGCGGGAAGCGGCGCGGCGCTATATGAAAGAGGTGCACGCATGCTGATTTCCATTCTGGCGCCGCTCGTCATGTTCGGCATCATCGTTTTCGTGCATGAAGGCGGCCATTTCGTGTGCGCCAAACTCACCGGGATGCGCGTCGATGAATTCGCCATCGGTTTCGGTCCCGTCGTTTGGTCGAAGAAAAAAGGCGAGACACTGTACTCCCTGCGCCTCATTCCGCTCGGCGGCTTCAATAAAATCGCGGGCATGGAGCCGGGCACGGAAAACGATCCGGGCTCCTTTGCGGGGCGTCCCGTCTGGGCGCGCCTCCTCGTCATTTCCGCCGGCTCGCTCATGAATATTCTGCTCGCCTTTTTCATTTTCACCGGCATCATTTACCACCTCGGCATCCAGAGCCTGCCCGAGCGGCCGATTATCGGAAGCGTCGTCTCCGGTTCTCCCGCCGAAGCGGCCGGGCTTGCGGATGGCGACATTCTTCTCACCATCGACGGCGCGAAAGTGGACACGTGGACCGACATCGCCAAGAGCCTTCGCGGGAAACAAAATCGCGTCGTCCCCATTACCTACGAACGGGCGGGTGAGACGCGCGCGATTTCCTTGATTCCGCAAGAAAGTGAAGGTCGTACCGTCGTCGGCATCATGGCGAAAATGGACAGTCGTCCCGTCAGCCTCATCGAAGCCGTCCGCCTCGGCGTCGAGCGCTCCCTTTTCGTCACCGGCGCCGTTTTCGAAGGCATTCGACAAATGATTGCCGGCGCCTCGGACGACGTCGCCGGGCCCATCGGCATCGCGCGCATGGCCGGCACCGTCGCCGAAGTCGGCTGGCTCCAGTTTCTTTTGTTCATCGCGATTATCAGCCTGAATTTGGGCATTCTGAACCTGTTTCCCATTCCCATGCTCGACGGCGGCATTCTGATTCTGACAATCGGCGAAGCCATCACCCGCCGCCGCCTTCCGCCGCGCGCCCTCTACTACATCCAAGTCGTGGGCGTCGCGATTCTGCTCGGCCTGTTTCTTCTGGGCACGGCCAATGACATGACGAGGTTAATGAAATGAAACAAACGAGACAAGTCCGCGTCGCCGGCGTCGCCATCGGTGGCGGAGCGCCCGTCGCCATCCAATCCATGAGCACCCACAGCCCGACGGACACGGCGCGTTGCGCGGCGCAAATTGAGGAACTCGGCCAAGCCGGCGCCGACATCGTGCGCGTCGCCGTCCCCGACAAAAAAGCCGCCGAAGCCATCCGCGACCTCAAAGCCAGGACCCGCGTCCCCCTCGTCGCCGATATTCATTTTGATTATCGCCTGGCGCTCACTGCCATGGAAGCCGGCATCGACGCCCTCCGCATCAATCCGGGAAATATCGGGAAACGCGAAAACGTCGTCCGCGTCGTCGAGATGGCGCGCAAAAAAAAGATACCGATTCGTATCGGCATCAATGCGGGATCGCTGCCGCAAGACATTTTGGATCGCACCGGCGGCCACCCGACAGCCGAAGGCATGGTCGAAGGCGCGCTCTCCCACGTGAAAATTTTGGAAGAAGAACATTTTGGAGACATCGTTATTTCGGTGAAATCGACCGACGTCCCCATGATGATTCGCGCCAATCGCCTTCTTTCGGAGAAACTGAATTATCCGCTCCACCTCGGCGTCACCGAAGCCGGCACCGAACGCCGCGGCACTATCCGCTCCGCCGTCGGTATCGGCACGCTCTTGGCCGAAGGCATCGGAGACACCCTCCGCGTTTCCTTGACCGCCGACCCGTTGAAAGAAGTCGAAGCCGCCAAAGAAATCCTCTCCGCCTTGGGTCTCGCGTCCTACGGCCCGGTTCTTATTTCCTGCCCGACCTGCGGCCGCACCCAAATCAATCTCATCGCGCTCGCGACCGAAGTCGAGGAACGCCTAAAAGAAATCAAAGCCCCAATCAAAGTCGCCGTCATGGGCTGCGCGGTGAACGGCCCGGGCGAAGCCAGAGAAGCCGATTTCGGCATTGCAGGAGGACGGGGCAGCGGGCTCCTATTCAAAAAAGGAAATATCCTCCGCAGCGTCCCGGAAGGGGAGCTGGTGGAGGAATTGATGAAGGAAATTCGGAATTCGTTGGGATAAATACGGATGATAGGGAAGAGAAAAGAGGGAAGAGAGGCACGGCTGTGGTCGTGCTTTTTCTTTTGCGGCGTTTGAGACGGAAAGTACACAGTGCACAGTGCACAGTACACAGTACACAGGATGGTGTGCTCGGCTGTTTTGTCAGACAGGATTGAGACGTCAGACGTCAGACGATCAGACGTCTGACCGTGATTGGCTTTTTGCGTCAGACGCGAGAAAGAATGAGAGAAAAGAAAACAGGTCGTTATTTGGATCGAGTTTCTTTGTTTGTTTTCTCTCTTTGAAAATAGAATGTTTGTTTTGTAGGGCAATGAAGGATTTTGTCTTTGTTTATTTTTAAATTCGTGGCGAGAAATGGATTGTTTCTGTTTTTTTATCTTGCCGTCTTTGGCTAATTGTTTTGTGTTTTCTTTGCGTCTCGAGATATAGGTTTGCGTGCGGGAATGTATAGTGGCGTTTCTATTTCGTTTTGTGATGTCTTTTTTTGTACGAAATTGATTTCGTTTATGTTGTCAGTGTTCGCATATTGTCGCGAATTTATTTCGGATTTTGTGGTATAATACGTGGGTTATAAGAAGACGCATGGGTATTGTTTTCTGGCCTTTAGAAAATGTGTAAAAACGGGGGAATGGGATGAAAATAGCAGTAGCGGGTACGGGGTACGTCGGATTGTCTTTGGCGGTGCTCTTGGCGCAGAATCATATAGTGACAGCGGTCGATCTCGTGCCGGAAAAAGTTGAGACGGTGAATCGGAGGCAGTCGCCGATTCAGGACGAATATATCGAAACGTATTTGGCGGACAAGAAGCTAGATCTTACGGCGACAATGGATGCAAAAGCCGCGTATCGGGATGCGGATTTTGTTATTGTCGCGACACCGACGAATTACGATCCGGCGAAGAATTTCTTTGATACTTCCTCGGTGGAAGCGGTTATTCGCTTGGTGACGAATACAAATCCGAGCGCTATGATTGTGATCAAATCGACAATTCCGGTGGGGTACACGGAACATATTCGCCGAGAATGGGGGATTGAGAACCTTCTTTTCAGTCCGGAATTTTTGCGCGAAAGCAAAGCGCTGTATGACAATCTATATCCGAGTCGCATCATTGTTGGGACGGATTTGCAGAATGAAAAATTACGGAAGGCTGCCGAGACTTTTGCCGGTCTGTTGCAAGAGGGCGCATTGAAGAAGGAAATCGCTGTTAAGTTGATGGGCTCGACGGAAGCGGAAGCCGTGAAACTTTTTGCGAATACCTACTTGGCCATGCGTGTTTCCTATTTCAATGAGCTCGATACCTATGCGGAAATCAAAGGTCTTCGGACGGAAGACATCATCGACGGCGTTTGCCTCGACCCGCGTATTGGCGAATTTTACAACAACCCGTCTTTCGGCTACGGCGGCTATTGTCTCCCTAAAGATACAAAACAGCTTTTGGCGAATTATAAAGACGTACCGGAAAATTTGATTCAGGCTATCGTCACATCCAATAAGACGAGAAAAGATTATATTGCTCAGCGCATTTTGGAAGACGCTGGAGAAACGCGACCCATCACGATTGGTGTCTATCGTCTGACAATGAAATCCAATTCCGACAATTTCCGTCAGAGTAGCATCCAAGGCGTCATGCGTCGTATTGCAGAAAAAGGCGCTGAGGTCATCATCTACGAGCCGGCGCTTCCAGACGGCAGTGATTTTGCGGGTTTTCGTGTGGTGAACGATTTGGAAGCGTTTAAGCGCAGGTGCTGTCGAATCATAGCCAATCGATACGATGCGTGCTTGGATGACGTAAAAGATAAGGTGTACACGCGGGATTTGTTTGAACGAGATTGAAGCAGAGCGAGGTTCTGTGTTGACGCTGATCTAGGCGGTGCGGGAATTCTGGTTTCTTGTTGCGGTTGTTGCTTAAATTGTTCTCGTAATTAGGCAATGTATGCGGAAATTATCGGGTTACATACTCTTGGATAAAGATGTCCAAGAGTTTTGTTCTTCCCAAAAGAGAATGATCGGGATTTTTTCCTTGGGAGTTGATTGCGATTTATGTTCGCTTCCGTTTCCGTTCGTTCCGTGGTATAATGGGCGAAACGCGAGGATGGAGAAAGAGTTTCCTGAAATCTTCCAAAGAGAGCCGGCGGTCGGTGCGAGTCGGTGGGGATGGGGAGGTTTTCCGCTTCGGAGCGGCCGGCGAGGAGTCGGACGGGAGCAGCCGTTATGGCGTAGAGTCGGCCTTTTGGCAATTTGGGTGGTACCGCGAAGTCTTTCGTCCCTTGGATGAGGGATTTTTTTATTGCAAGGAGGAAATAGGATGCTGGATATGAAATTCATCCGCGAGAATGCGGAGGTCGTGAAGGCGAATTTGAAGAATCGTCACAATCCGTTTGATCTGGACGAGGTGCTCGCGCTCGACGAGAAGCGGCGCGCGCTCTTGGTGGAGACGGAGGCGCTGAAGTCGGAGCGGAATGCGGAAACGAAGAAAATCGCGGCGGCGAAGAAGTCCGGAGAGGACGCGGCGGAAGCGATTGCGGCGATGAAAGCGGTGGGGGATAAGATTGACGTCATCGACGGCGAGCTGAAGGAAATAGAAACGAAACTTTCGGCGCTTTTGCTGCAGATTCCGAATCTGTGCGACAAATCGGTGCCGCTTGGCGCAGACGACAGCGAAAATCCGGAGGTGCGTCGCTGGGGCGAGCCGCCGAAATTTGATTTCCCCATCAAAGCGCATTACGAGCTGGGCGAAGCGTTGGGCATTTTGGATGCGGAGCGCGCGGGGAAGGTGTCCGGCTCGCGTTTCTATTTCTATCTGGGCGCGGCGGCGCGGCTGGAGCGTGCGATTTACAATTTGATGCTGGATATGCACACGGTAGAGAGCGATTTCACGGAGGTGATCCCGCCGTATCTCATCAACGCGGCGTCGATGACGGGGACGGGGCAACTGCCGAAATTCGCGGAGGATATGTACAAAGTCGAGGGCGAGGAAATGTACATGACGCCGACGGCCGAGGTGCCGCTCACGAATTATTTCGCCGGAGAAATTTTGGACAGCAAGGATCTCCCGGTGCACGTGACGGCTTTCACGCCGTGTTTCCGGAAAGAAGCGGGCTCGGCGGGGAAGGATACGCGCGGCCTCATCCGGCAGCATCAGTTTCATAAAGTGGAAATGGTGAAATATTGCAAGCCGGAGGACAGCTGGGAGGAATTGGAAACGATGACGGCGGAGGCGGAGCGCGTCTTGCAGCGTCTGGGACTGGCGTATCACGTCGTGTGTCTCTGCACGGGAGACATTGGATTCTCGTCGGCGAAGACGTACGACATCGAAGTGTGGATGCCGGCACAGAATAAATACCGGGAAATTTCGTCCTGCTCGAATTGCCTCGACTTCCAAGCGCGCCGCGCGAATATCCGTTTCCGTCGCGCGCCGGGCGAGAAACCGGAATTCGTGCACACGCTGAACGGTTCGGGTCTCGCGGTCGGCCGTACCGTCGCGGCGATTATGGAAAATTATCAGCAGGAAGACGGCTCCATCGTCGTGCCGGAAGCGCTCCGTCCGTACATGGGCGGTCTTTCGGTGATTACGAAACGGGAAGGATTCCTGAGTGCGAAAGGGTAAGGAAATAAAAAGGTCCCCGGTTCTCTTTTTTGGAGAGAGCCGGGGATTTTTTGCGCTCTAGATTTTTACTTAGGCTTGAGTTTTTATATTTCGTTTTTTGAAAATGCAAACTATTTCCCAAATTTCCTATTCCATTCACCTGAAAAGTGGTGAGCGAGGGGCGAAAAGGAGGCGGATTTTTTACTTTTTTTTCGTTTAATGGTAAAATATGGCTATGTGACAAGAGTTCGATACCGTTTGACCGGATGGAGGTGCTTGGATGAGAGGACAAAAGAGTTTGGCGGTCCTGTTGCTTTGGGCGATGGGGACGGGCTTTGGCGCGGCGGCGACATTGGAGTCGGGAATGGTCGGGCCTTCGGTGGAAGCGTTGCAACGGCTTTTGACGGAGGTCGGCTATTTGGGGCGCTCGATTGACGGTGAGTACGGCTCGACGACGAAGAAGGCGGTGGAGCTCTTCCAAAAGCATCACGATCTTCCCATCACGGGGATTGCGGACGACGCGACGCAGGAGAAAATCCGGGCAGCGGTCGGGACGGCCGGGCGTGACGGCGGCGGCGTGATTCTGACGGAGGGAAACCGCGGCAATCCGGTGCGGATGTATCAGGAGAAATTGGTGGCGGCCGGCGTGCTCTCCGATGCGGACGGCGTGTACGGAAAGACGACATCGGAAGCGGTGCTGGAGTACCAGGCGCGGCACGGCATCCCGACTTCGGGTATCATCGACGAAGAGACGCGGGATTTCTTGGATAAGAAACGGGTGTACGAGGACAGCTTCGTTCTCGTCGAAAAAGCGCAGACGCGGCTCGTCTTGCTCGGATATCTGGACGACGGCATGGACGGAATTTTCGGCGCAAAAACCGAAGCGGCGCTGAAAAAATTTCAAAAAGACGAGAAACTGCCCGAGACGGGGCGTTTCGACGATACGACGCTGAATCGGCTCTACGAACAAGCGGCGGCCAAGGTCGCGGAGGAGACGAAAGCGGAGTCCGGCACGGCGGCTGAGGCGGAGGAAATGGCGAAAGCAGGGGAAACAGCGGCCGCGGAGACCGTTTCCGACAGCGCGGAGGCCAAAGAGGTCGTGCGTACGGAGAAGACCGTGGCGGAGACCGACGCGGCGAAAATTCGCGCGTACCAGGAAAAGCTCATCGGCATGGGGTATCTCAAGGACAAAGCGGACGGCATTTTGGGGCTCAAAACGGCCGCGGCGATTCGCGAATTCCAGGCGGATCAGGGACTTCCCGAGACGGGCATTTTTGACGAAGAGACGCAGGACGCCATGAATCGCATTGAGGACGGCGATTATAAACGCGGGGATCGCGGCGACGGCGTGAAGCGTTATCAGCGGCGCTTGGCCAAAGCCGGGTATCTCACGGAGAATGCCGACGGCGTTTTCGGCGAGGCGACGGAGAAGGCCGTGAAAGATTTCCAGAAAGACAATGACATTTCGGTGACAGGTCGTCTCGACGCGGAGACGCGAAAGGGACTGAATGCCGTTTCCATGGGGAACGGAGAACTTCGCGTGGGGGATCGCGGCGGAAAAGTCGCGCGCCTGCAAAATCTCCTGACGCTTCACGGTTTCCCGGTCGGCTCGATGGACGGCGTCTTCGGCTCGTCGACGGAAACGCAGCTTCGCGCCTTCCAGCGGCATCGCGGAATCAAGGAAACGGGCGTCGCGGACGATGTGGTCTGGGAATGTTTGGAGGACGAGCCGGTTTTCCAAGGGAAATACAAAAAGAAAATGACGATGCATACGACGGCGTACACGCCTTATGACGGCGGCGGGCAGGGACACACTTCGCTCGGAAATATCGCGGGCAAAGGCCACGCGGCCGTCGATCCGGACGTCATCCCGCTCGGTACGCTCATTTTCATCGAAGGCTACGGCTACGCGTTGGCGGATGATATCGGCGGCGCAATCAAAGGAAATACGGTAGATGTCGGCGTGGAAACGCTGGAGCAGGCGTATCAATGGGGCACGAAGGACGTGACGGTGTATATTGTGGAGTGAGAAGCTTAACTTTTTTATGCTCTGCTTTTGCGGCGTTTGTGATGTGAGAACTTTCTGCTGATAGGGAAGAGGGAAGAGACGCGCGGCTGTGTTGCTGTTTGGCTTTTGCGGCAGGCAGGATTGAGACGTCGGGGAAAGTGCACAGTGCACAGTGCACAGTACACAGGACGTGCTCGGCTTTTTTTCGTCAGGTAGGATGGAGACGTCAGATAATCAGACGTCAGACTGTGATTGGCTTTTTGTGTCAGGCGCGAGATAGTTGTTGGTCGTTTTTAGTTTGGAAGCGGTGTCGCCTGCGGCGAATTTATTATGGGCGGCTTTTGGGCCGCCATTTGCTTTTTTGTTTGAAATAAGCGAGATACAGAATGGAAGAGAAAAAACAAGATATTCAGTATATTTCTTTGCTGTCAGTGATTGCTGCTTTTTCTGTGGTATCTCTTCATACAAACGGATGCTTTTGGCAGTTTTCGACGGAACGGTATTGGATGACAGCCAATATCATTGAGTCATTCTATTATTTCGCGGTGCCGGTATTTTTTATGATTTCCGGTGCGACGTTGTTGGATTATCCAAAGCGTTATGATACCAAGACATATTTTCAAAAAAGAATAGCAAAGACATTGATTCCTTTTTTGGTGTGGAGTTTGGTAGGATGGGGAAGGCTTATTCTTTCTGCTTGGCGCGCAGGGCGAGAACCGGATTCTGCCCTATTGACGGTGACCGGAATTTGGAACGGAATTTGGGATACAACTTTTGTCGAAATTTATTGGTTCTTCATTCCGCTTTTTACTTGTTACTTTTGCATTCCTTTGTTTGCGGCGGTGCCGGAAGAGAAACGAAAAACACTGTTTGGATATTTGATTGCAGGCTCTTTTGTGTTGCAAAGTCTGTTTCCTTTTCTGAATCAGATTGGAGGCGCATCGCTTCGGGTGCCGTTTCATTTGGATGTGGCGGGTGGCTATCTGCTTTATATTTTGTTGGGATATTGGCTGAGCACGTATGAATTGCCGAAGAAATACAGACAAATCATTTATGCCTTGGCGATAGTAGGATTGGCGACGCATATTGTCGGGACTTATGTGTTATCGATGGAAGCGGGAAGAATTATTCAAACATACAAAGGCTATTTGAATGTACCTTGTATTTTGTATTCTGTTGGAATTTTTGCGTTTTTCAAAGAGAATGGTGAAAATATTTTGAGAAAATGGGGGAGGGTGTTCCTTCCGATAAAGAATTTTACTTTTGCGATTTACCTTTTGCATTGGTTCATTATGCATCGCTTAATTGCGGTTACACACTGGGATACGCATAGTATTTTTTGGCGTTTGTTCGGTCCTTTTTTGATTGGTGCTATTTGTATCGGCATTGCTTATTTTGTACGGAAAATTCCGATGATTAAGCGTATTTTGCCGTAGGCTGGAAAGGCAGAATGCAATAAAATTGAATCGCAGGATGAAAGGAAAATTTTCACAAAAAGTGATAAAGAGGGGTTGACATGGATGGAGAAAGAAAATATGCTTTCGCAGGCAGGCAGGCAGGCAGGCAGGCAGGCAGGCAGGCAGGGGAGTCTTGTTCTCGTGTTGCTTGGCTGGATTGTGTAAGAGCAGTTGCCATTTTATTGGTGATTTTGAACCATGCGACTGAAAGTTTGTACGTGATGAATGTCGAGCATCTCAATAGGATGAGTGCGGCGTCATGTTCTTTTGCTTTGATGTCTTTTACTTTGGGAAGAGTCGGCGTGCCGTTGTTTTTGTTCTTGAGTGGATATTTATTGCTGGATCGATGGTACGACGAGGAAGGCTGCCGGCGATTTTGGAAACGAAATTGGTGCGGGTTAGTTTTGACGACGGAAATTTGGATTGTTTTGTATGACATGTTTTTGTGGAGTGTTTACGGAACGCAGCAGTCTTTGTGGAAACATATGTTGTTCTTGACACAAGTACCGATGGGGCATATGTGGTATATGTCGATGATCATCGGGTTGTATTTATTCTTGCCGTTTATGGCGAGAGCGTTGCGTAATATTGACATTAAAATTTTGTGTTTTCCTTTGGGGATATTAGCTATCTATTTGTTTGCCGTGCCGGTTTTTCAAATCATACGAAAAGCACTTGATCACGGTTGGGCGGGATCGCTATTGGATCCGGGCTATAGCGGTGGGGTCTATGGCATATATTTGATTTTGGGGTATTGTATAAAGAAAGGAATGCTGAAACGCTTTACCGATTTTCAGCTCATCGGCATGGGAATTTTTTCCTTTTGGGCGACGTGGCTGTTGCAAATTTTTTCTTATGCGCATGGAAAAACGTATAATGTGTGGTATAATTGCGGATTTTTATTACTTTGTGCGTTATTCCTTTTTGAATGGTTTTCGAGGACAAAGATTTTTGGAGAAAATTTCATTCTTACTTGCCTGAGTCGGCAATCTTTTGGGTTATATTTGATACATTTCCCATTGATTATGCTCGGTGCTGAGTGGATCAAAACGATTCCTCTGCTTATGCCTCTCAAGGTGATGCTACTTTTTGTGAGCGTTTTAATCGGTAGCATGGCTTTTTGTTATGTCATTAGCAAGTCACATCGATTGGGAAAATGGCTTTTATACAATCGATAAAAAAGATTTGAATTCGTAAAATCAATGCAATCAAAAACGGCGGCCTAAAAAAGGTCGTCGTTTTTGATTGGAAACATCATCGCCGAAAGGCGATACAAATTTCGTCTGAAAGTTATCTTACATTTGAAGAAAAAGCTGTCCAAAGTCTGACGTCTGACGTATGATCGTCTGACGTCTTAATCTTGCCTGCCGAAAAAGCTGAGCAAAATTCAAGCCACGCTTCTCTTCCCTCTTCCCTATCAACAGAAAAGTTTCCGACACAAACGCGCCAAAAGAAAAGAAGCAACCGAGCCTTGCTTCTCTTCTCTATTTCGTCAAAATCATCCGTTTCGTCACATAATTCCAAATCGTCACGACGGCGGCGGCGCCGATTTTGGCGAGCATATACCAGAGGCCGGCGATTTCCACGAAGAACCACATACAAATCTGATTCACGCCGAGACCGGCGAGCGAGGTGACGACGAACCAGAATGTTTTTTGGCGGCTCTGATTTTTGGCGTGGAAGACGACGGTGACGCAGAGGAGATAATTCACGACGAGGGAGACGGTGAAGGAAATGGCTGAAGAAAAAAGATAGGGGACGGCGGCGTATTCGGTCAGGTAAAAAAGAAGACCGTAGTCCAGAAGGAAACAGCCGCCGCCGACGAAAAGAAAGCGGATGATTTCCGCCAAGCGTTTGTTTTGCATAGAGAGCTCCGTTTCTGTAGAGATGGTTTCCTTCATTATATCATTTTCTGTTTCCTCTGTGGTATAATGTGTGATGTATATTTGTAAGAAAGAAACTTCCGATGGCGGAGTTTCTTGAAATATTTTTCATCGGAGAAGAAACAAGGAGGAGCGTATGTGCGGTATTGTCGGCTATGTGGGCAAGGGAGAGGCGTCTCATTTTTTGATGGACGGGCTTCGGCGCCTAGAGTATCGCGGATATGATTCGGCCGGGATTGCGGTGTATTCGAACGGAAAGATTCGGATTGTCAAAAAAGAGGGGCGCCTCGCGAATTTGGAAGCGGCGCTTTCGGCGTCTCCGCTTTCGGGACACATCGGGATCGGGCACACGCGCTGGGCGACGCATGGGCGGCCGAGCGATCGGAATGCGCATCCACACGGCGATTGCGAAAATCATTTTGTGATTGTGCACAACGGCATCATTGAAAATTACATGGAGCTCAAGGAGAAGCTTCTCGCGAAGGGGCACAAATTCCAATCGGAAACGGATTCCGAGGTGATTGCGCATCTGATGGAAGAGCTGGACACGGGCGATTTCTTGGAAACGGTGCGAAAAATCCTGCCGTATATCACGGGGACGTACACGCTGCTTTTCATGGATCGCGAGCATCCGGACACGATCATTTGCACGAAGAAGGACAATCCGCTCATCGTCGGGCTGGGCGAGGGAGAAAATTTCATCGCGTCGGACATCCCGGCGATTATCACGCGCACGCGGCGGATTTACGTCTTGTCCGACGGGGAAATCGCCGTGGTGCGCGCGGACGGGGTGCAAGTATTCGACGCCGATGGGCTTCCGATTTCCAAGAAGGTGCAAGAGGTGACGTGGACGGCGGAAGCGGCGGAAAAAGGCGGCTATCCGCATTTCATGCTCAAGGAAATTTACGAGCAGCCGAAGGCGATTCGCGACACGGTGAATATGCACGTCGGCAAGGACGGGCTCGTCACATTTGAAGATTTGCATTGGACGCGCGTGGATTTGGAGAAATTTGACCGCGTGCTGATCACGGCGTGCGGGACGGCGTATCATGCGGGATTGGTCGCCAAGCACTACATCGAGCGTTTCGTCAAAATCCCGACGACGGTGGAGATTGCGTCGGAATATCGCTACAGCAAGCCGCTCACGTCGGAGCGGACGCTGGTCATCGTGGTGAGCCAATCGGGGGAAACGATTGACACTTTGGCGGCGCTCAAAGAGGCGAAGCGTCTCGGCGCGCTCTCCGTCGCGGTCACAAATTCCATCGGCTCGTCGATTGCGCGCGAATCGGATTACACGATTTATACGCTGGCCGGGCCGGAAATCGCGGTCGCGTCCACGAAAGCGTACACGACGCAGCTGGTCGCGCTCCTCATGCTGGCGCTCTACATGGGACAAATCAAGGGCACGACGGCAGAGGATACGGTGCGGCATTTGACGGCGGAATTGCAGGCGCTTCCGCAGCACATCGACGAAGTGCTCGACGCGCGCGAAGCGATGGAAACGTACGCCGATACATTGAAAAAAGCGAATGATATTTTCTACTTGGGTCGCAATATCGATTATGCCATCGCGATGGAAGGCGCGCTGAAACTCAAGGAAATTTCTTATATTCACGCGGAAGCGTATGCGGGCGGCGAATTGAAACACGGGACGCTGGCGCTCATCACGGAAGACACGCCGGTGATTGCGGTCGTCACGCAGCACGATATCGCGTCGAAAATGTACAGCAATATCCAAGAAGTCCGCACACGGGGCGCCGAGGTGATCGGCATTGGGTACGCGGACGACGAGGACATCGCGCATTACACGACGGAAACGGTGCGAATCCCCAAAGTCGACGACATCATCGCCCCGGTTCTCTCGGTCATCCCGATGCAGCTTTTGGCGTATTACACGGGAATCAAGAGAGGAAACGATGTGGACAAGCCAAGAAATTTGGCGAAGTCGGTGACGGTGGAGTAATTGTTTCTTTACGGTATTTTCACATAGAGATTGAGACGTCAGACATCAGACGATCAGACGTCAGATGAAAGCGGTATCGCCTACGGCGATGATTTTTATAAAAATTTCGCGGAGCGCTTCCGCTTAAGCCTTCTTCGGGAAGAAGGTGCCCGAAGGGCGGATGATGGACACTCTATGTGAAATTTTCAGCTTAGCAGCTGCCGGCGCGTGAAATTATTTTGCTTCGCAAAATGCGGCATTCGCCGTGGGCTGTACGATGAATTCGTACGGAACTCCTTACAGCACTTCATTTCCTTTCTTTTCCGAAAAAGAAAGGAAACGAAGCAAAGGAAAAAAATCGCCGCCAGGGCAAAATTCGCCGCCGCTCAGGGGTGCCGCCGCTCGGCCTTGCCAATGCTAACGTCACCGATACGCGAAACTTTTACATCATGACGCATTCTTACCACGCAAGGCCGCGAGACGCGTCGGCGCCCCTCGGTGCTTTGCTTTTTCGGAAGTGACGGCGCGGGTCTCGGCGAATTTTGCACAGGCGGGCCCCCTTACAACAAACAAGCCGAAGACGTCATAGAAAAGTGATGTCATCAGGCGAGGTAGAGACATCAGACGGTCAGACGTCAGATATCAGACGAAAGCGGTGTCGCCTGCGGCGATGATTTTTATAAAAAATCGCGCGGAGCGCGTACCTGAACTGCTCACTGCTCACTGCTAATTGCTAACTATTTTCTTGCGCCTGACGAAAAAAAGCCCATCACAGTCTGACGTCTGACGTCTGACGTCTGATCATCTGACGTCTCAATCCTGTCTGCCACAAAAGCCAAGCAGCAACACAGCTATGCTTCTCATCACTCTTTTTTAGGAGGTGTCCGAAATGGATGTTGTTTTTTCCGGAATTCAGCCGAGCGGCGATTTGACGCTGGGCAATTATTTGGGCGCTTTGAAAAATTTTATTTCCTTTCAGGATGAAAAAGAATGTTATTATTGCATCGTGAATCAGCACGCGATCACGGTGCCGCAGGATGCGAAGGAGCTCCATGCCCGCACGCGGGATTTGGCGGCGCTCTATATCGCTTGCGGACTGGATCCGGCGAAGGCGACGATTTTTGTGCAATCCGAGGTGCCGGAGCACGCGCTCTTGGGCTGGATGATGATTTGCACGGCGTCGGTGGGCGAGATGGAGCGCATGACGCAGTACAAGTCGAAGGCGCGGAAAGAGGAGAGTAAGGAAGGTTTCATTCCGCTGGGACTCATGACTTACCCGCCGCTCATGGCCGCGGACATTTTGCTTTATCAAGCGAATTTGGTTCCCGTCGGCGACGATCAGCGCCAGCACATCGAAATCACGCGGGACTTGGCGCAGCGTTTCAATTCGCGCTACGGGGAAGTCTTCACGCTGCCGGAAATGTGGGCGCCGAAGGGCGGAGCGCGCGTCATGAGTTTGCAGGATCCGACGAGCAAAATGTCGAAATCGGATGACAATGAAACGGCGACGATTCATATGCTGGACACGCCGGACGATATTGTGCGGAAAATCAAACGCGCCGTCACGGATTCTCTGGGTCATGTGCATTACGACAAGGACGCGCAGCCCGGCGTTTCCAATTTGATGAGCATCCACGCGGCCGTTTCCGGGAAAACTTTCGCGGAAATCGAAGCGATGTACGAAGGGCAGGGCTACGGCGTGCTGAAAAAAGACGTGGCGGATCTCGTCGTGGCGGAGATGGCGCCGATTCAGGAGCGGTATCTGGAACTTTGCGGGAGCAGCGAGCTGGACGCCATTTTGGACGACGGTCGCGAAAGAGCGCACGAAAAAGCGCGGAAGACGTACGACGCCGCGATCCGCGCGATGGGGCTGTATCGCTGAGCGCAAAAGGAGGGCATCATGATTCTCTCAGGCAAAGAAATCGTGCGGCATATGGGACGGGAAATTGTGATTGAGCCGTTTCATTCCGCGCAAGTCAATCCGAACAGTTACAATTTGACGCTGGCCGACGAGCTCATGATTTACGACACGCATGAGCTGGACATGAAAAAAAGAAATACCGGCCATCTCATCAAAATCCCGGAAGAGGGCTATCTCTTAGAGCCAAACACATTGTATCTCGGGCGCACGCAGGAATACACGAAGACGGAATCTTTCGTGCCCATGCTGGAAGGGCGTTCGTCCGTCGGGCGGCTGGGGCTTTTCATTCACGTCACGGCAGGCTTCGGCGACGTGGGATTTGCCGGGTATTGGACGCTGGAAATGTTCTGCGTGCAGCCGATTCGGATTTACGCCGGCGTCGAGATTTGTCAGATTTATTTCCACACGGTGCTGGGCGAAGCGGACACGTATAAGGAAGGGAAATATCAAAACAATCAAGGAATTCAGCCGAGCCTACTTTACAAAGACTTCGAAAGGTAGTATAATAGTGCTCAGTTAAAAACATCGGCTCTGCAAGGAAGCGACCATGACGCGGGAATCTGCGTCGGTTGCTTCCTTTTATTTTGTCGGCGAAATCGTTTCGACAAAGGAAACGGGCGATGGGGATTGCGGGCGGCGGAGGCTCTCGCAGGAATTAGGGAGGGAATGAACATGAAAAAAATGATGAAACGCGCTTTGTTGGCAGGTCTGGCTTGTGTGGCGGGCGCCGCGATTTTGGCCGGATGCGGCAGTTCTTCCGGCACGAGCGGCGAGAAGAAATTTCTGAACATCGCGACCGGCGGCACGGCGGGGACGTATTACCCGCTCGGCGGCGCGCTGGCCGAACTTTTGAACAAAAACATTCAGGGCATGAATGCGAGCGCGCAGTCCACCGGGGCTTCCGTCGCGAATGTCAATATGCTGAAAGACGGCTCCGTCGACATCGCTTTCATCCAGAATGATATCGCGTACTACGCGGCGAACGGCACGGAAATGTTCAAGGACAAGCAGTTCGCGGGACTGCGCGGGATTGCGGCGCTCTATCCGGAGACGGTCCAGTTCGTCACGACGGCCGATTCCGGCATCAAATCCATCAGCGACATTAAGGGCAAAAAAGTCGCCGTCGGCGCGTCCGGTTCCGGTGCGGAAGCGAATTGCCGCCAGATTTTGGCAGCCGCCGGGATCACGTATGACGATATTTCCCCGCAGTATCTCTCCTTCGGTGAAGCGGCCGATGCTCTGAAAGATGGAAACGTCGATGTGGGCGTCGTTGTCGCCGGTTTCCCGACCGCTGCGATTCAGGACCTCGGCGCTTCGAAATCCGCTGTCGTGGTCAACATCGATGAAGCGATTCAGCAGAAATTGAAAGAACAGTATTCGTACTTCACGCCGATCACCATCCCGGCGGGCACCTATCCCGGACAGGAAACCGATGTGAAGACGGTCGCCGTGAAATGCGTCATCGTCACGACGGATAAGATGGACGACACGATGGGCGAAGCGGTCGCCAAAGCGATTTACAACAATCTGGACCGCATGAAGAGCGCTCACGCCGTCGGCAAGTACATCACGAAGGAAACCGCGCTCGAAGGTATGTCCATCCAGATGAATGCCGGCGCCGAAAAATTCCTGAAGAATTGATTTGAAAAAGAAAACACTCCTGTATGCGGCGATACTCATTTTTACGGGGGTCGCCGCATATTTTGTTTCCTGTCCGTATCTTTTCGGGCAGACGAAGGATGGCTGGCTCTTCATCCGCCGCGTTTCTCCCGGATTTCCCGTAAAATGGGAATACCGACACTCCGTCATGAAGACGCACATCGAGGAATACTTGGCGGTGAATGAGAAGGCGGACGGGCTGATCTTGCACGCCACGAAATATCAATCCATGGGCGTGGGACTGCCGTTTTCGGAAGGAGACGGGCATTTTCGGCAAGAAGGGCCTTGGTTCATTTTGGATGATATGGAGCGACCGTATCCGACGATTTCCCTTCGGAACGGCGTTTCCAATGACGGCGTCCTGACGGTGGGGGACACGCCGTATCGCTTGGCGGAGCTGATGCCGCTGGGCACGGAGCTGTATCTTTATGTGGCTCCTTTGTACAAAGGATTTTGGATGAAAAAAGTGATGCATTAATTTTGGGGAGGTGATCCGGTTGGACGACTTGAAAGAAAAACAAAATCTCGAGGAAGGCGCGCGGGAAGACGGCACCATGTCCGAGGAACTGCAAGAAAAGCTGAAGAAACTCGACAAGGAATCCAACACCGTGGAGTATGGCGGCATTTGGGCGAAAATCATTGCGTATCTGTGCATTGCCTTCTCCCTCTTTCAGCTGTACACGGGACTCATGGGGACCTTTGACGCGATGATTCAGCGCGCGGTCCACCTGTCTTTCGGGATTTCTTTGGTCTATCTGCTCTGCCCGACGAAGCGTTCGCGCGTCAAGGGTGGCAGCGTCCATCCGCTGGATCTCATGCTGGCGCTCTTGGCCGTGATTCCGCCGATTTATATTCTGCTGAATTACCAGCAGCTCATTCTTCGCGCGGGGACGGTGACGCCGGCGGACGTCGTGATCGGGTGCCTGGGAATCGTCATGGTCATCGAAGCGGCGCGGCGCATCGTCGGTCTTCCGATTGTGATTGTCGTGCTCGGCTTTTTGGCCTACGGTTTCTTGGGACCGTACATGCCGGGGCCGCTCGCGCATCGCGGACTCAATCTCGACCAGATGGTCTCCCATCTCTTCTTCACGACGGAAGGCGTCTTCGGCATCCCGATGGGCGTTTCCTCGACCTTCATTTTCCTCTTCATCCTCTTCGGCGCGTATTTGGAAAAAACGGGACTCGGGAAATTTTTCATCGACATCGCGAATGCCATCGCCGGCTGGGCGTCGGGCGGACCGGCTAAAGTCGCCGTCCTCTCCTCGGCGCTTGAAGGGACGATTTCCGGATCGTCTGTCGCCAATGTCGTCGGTTCTGGCGCTTTCACCATCCCGATGATGAAGAAACTGGGTTACAAGAAAAACTTTGCGGGCGCCGTCGAAGCCGCGGCCTCCACCGGCGGGCAAATCATGCCGCCGATCATGGGCGCCGCCGCTTTCCTCATGGCTGAATTTGTCGGCATTCCGTACATGGAAGTCGTCAAAGCGGCCGTCGTCCCGGCGATTCTTTATTTCCTCGGCGTCTTCCTCGGCGTTCACTTCGAAGCGAAGAAGAACAATCTGAAAGGCACGCCGCGGAGCCAACTTCCCTCCTACGCCGTGATTATGAAAGAAGAAGGACATCTGGCCATCCCGCTCATCGCGATTATCGGTCTGCTGTCCTCCGGTTACACGCCGATGAAAGCCGCACTCGCCGGTATCGTCATTTCCATCGCGACGGCCATGCTCCGCGCAAATACCCGTATGACCTTCGGCGACATCGTCGACGGTCTCATCAAGGGCGCACGCGGCGCTCTGGGCGTGCTCATTGCCTGCGCCAGCGCCGGGATCATCATCGGCGTCGTCACCAAGACCGGCGTCGGGCTGAAACTCGCCTCCGCGCTCGTCGATATTTCCGCAGGAAACTTCTTGCTGCTCCTCTTCTGCACCATGCTTACCTCGCTCATTCTCGGCATGGGCGTCCCGACCACGGCGAATTACGTCATCACTTCGACCATCGCGGCGCCGGCCCTCATTTCTTTGGGCGTGCCGATTCTCGCCGCGCATATGTTCGTTTTCTATTTCGGCATCATCGCCGACATCACCCCGCCGGTCGCCCTCGCCGCTTTTGCCGGTGCGGCCATTTCCGGCGGCAATCCCATCAAGACGGGGATTAATGCGTCGAAACTGGGCATCGCGGCTTTTATCATTCCGTATATGTTCGTCATCAGTCCCGCCATGCTCGGCATTGACGCGACATTTATCGACGTCCTGCAGACCACCTGCACCGCCATCATCGGCATGATCGGCATCAGCGCCGCCATGATCGGACAATTCGTCACACGCGCGAAATGGTACGAGAGAATCATCCTCTTCGCCGGCGGCCTCGCCCTTATCGACCCGGCCGTTTACACCGATCTCGTCGGCGTCGGCACGCTTCTCGCCGTGGGCGCGGTCCAATGCATGCGTAAAAAAGCCGCGGCATAATTTTGAAAACAGGAGCTCCTCGCAGGGTTCCTGTTTTTTGTTGAAAGAAATTTTCAGAGGAAACCAAATGACGGAAACGAAGAATCGGAAACGCATCACTCTCATCACCACGGGCGGCACCATTGCCATGCGGCGGGATGAAGAAACGGGAACTCTTCGTCCTGCGATGTCCGGCGAAGAATTATTGACGAATCTTTCCGAAAAGCCGGACGATATTTCCTTGGACGTGCGAAAATTTTCCGACATTCCGAGCGAATATATGACGCCCGCGATGATGCTCGCCCTCTCCGAAACGGTGAAAAAAGAAGCGGAGAAAGCGGATGCCATCGTGATCACCCATGGCACGGACACTTTGGAAGAGACCGCCTATTTCCTTTCTCTCGTACTGCAGACGAAAAAACCGGTCGTGCTGACCGGCGCCATGAGAGATGCTGCGGCGCCCGATGCGGACGGCCCGGCAAATCTGTCTCTCGCCATTCGCGTTGCGGCAGACGAAAACGCTTTCGGTCGCGGCGTCCTTATCGCCATGCACGGGAAAATTTGGACGGCCCGAGACGTTTCCAAAGGCCACGCCAATCGCGTCGACGCGTTCGATACGGCGGACGGCACGCCCGAAGCCGTCGAGACCGAAGCGGGTATTTCCTGGAAGAAACAGAAACCGGAAATGCCCGGCGCGAGAAACCATGCGCCACTTTCGCCGCGCCACATGGATAGCCGCATTTGGCTCGTCACCTGCGCCGCCGGTACGGAAGAAGACATTTTGCGCGCGGCCCTCTCCAAAAAAGTCGACGGCGTCATCATCGAAGCCCTCGGCTGCGGAAACGTCCCCAAGCCCGTCGCCGCAGGCATCAAAAATCTCACCGCCGCCGGCATTCCCGTCGTGATTGCCATCCGCATCGGCAAAGGTCGCGTCGAAAAAGAATACGCAGGAGAAGGCGGCGCCGCAGCCCTGGAAGCCGTCGGCGCGATATTGGCCGGCTCCCTCCCCGGCCATAAAGCCAGACTCCTACTCATGGCGGCCCTCGGCAGCGGAAAGACCCGCGCAGAAATTTCCGAAATTTTCAGAAAAGAAGCTTGACAGAAACGCCGTCACGCTATACAATATGCGAGTATCAGTCAGAAAGACGGATACCGTGCGAGAGCACAAAGACATCATGGAGAGGTGTCCGAGTGGTTGAAGGTGCATGATTGGAAATCATGTTGACGGCGAATACCGTCACGGGGGTTCGAATCCCCCTCTCTCCGCCAAAGTAAAAGAGCCTGTCTATAGAAACAGGCTCTTTTACTTTGTGTTTTTCTGTCTGGCATTTCCCGTCAGACGGCTCGTTGTCTGACGTCTGTCTGACACTTTGTTTTTTGACCGCCAAAATTCACAGGATTTTTTGGATGGCTTCAGCGGCTTTTGCGTCCCAAGAGCCTGGAGCTTTTAAGAGGAAGCGCTACCGCTGAAGCCTTCCTTTGGAGGAAGGTGTCTCCGGAGGAGGCGGATGATGGGACGCCGAAGGCGCATATAAAAAAATCGGCGGAGTCGGTTCCGCTTAGCCTTCTTCGGGAAGAAGGTGGCGCGAATGCGCCGGATGATGGAAAATGCCAGGAACAGAAAGTAAAGAACGTTCTGACCCAAAAATTTCATCTGCCATGAGACAATCTCGCAAAAAAAATTCTGCCGTGCTAAACTTTTTTCTCACATACAGTGACCATTACCCGGCCTACGGCCACCCTCTTCCTGAAGAGGGCAAATATGTGGCGCCTATCGGCGTTTTTTATACAAAAAATCGTCGCCGCAAGGCGACACCTGAACTGCTAATTGCTAACTGCTAACTGCTAACTGCTAACTATCTCCCGCCTGACAAAAAGGCCAATCACGCTTTGACGTCTGAAGTCTGACTATCTGACGTCTCAATCTTGCCTGACAAAAAAGCCAAGCACGCATCAAGCTTTGTCTGACAGCTAACAGCTAAAAACTAACGGCTGTCTCGCGCCTGCGCAAAATTCGCTTCCCTCGGTGTTTTGATTCTTCACAGATGACGCCGCGGCGCCGGCGAATTTTACACCAGCGGGTTTTCATGTGCGTTGTTTTGTGGTTGTATAACGAATCAAATCGAAAACGGTAACAATTCAACGGCAGAGAATTATTCTTTGCGTTTCCTATTTTATGTTCTTATCTTTATATATATGGTAACCATCACTAATTGCGGATTATGAATCACGGATTTTTGATTTTGGATTACGTCCTCCTCTTCACTCTCTCAAAAATTTTTGCGAAGGCCCAAGACGTAGCGGCCGTGAATGCCATGCCCGGGGCGGCGGCGATGAGCATGGCAGTGAGACCTTTTCCCAGGAGGAAATACATCGTCACCCGCGCGAGGGCAGTGCCGAAGGGGCCACTGGCGATGTAGAAAAATTTTGTGGAGCAAAAGACGAGCCAAAAGACGCCGACGCCCAGGCGGAAGGACATTTGTACCGCCACATTCAGTAGCGTCGCCGTGCCAATGGAGAGGCCTATCAGAGAGGCGAGGAGGCCGGCGATGATGTATTTCTTGAAACCAAAAACACCGCAAATGGCTACCGCGATGGGCGCCGAGAGTTGGAATTCGGTGCCCGGGACGATGCCGGGAATGCGGAAGGTGCCGGATATGGCAATGAGTACCGCCAGGAGCGCTGTTTCGGTCACATCCATGGCTATATTGCGGGAGGAGATGTCTTTTTCCATTTTTTGAGTTCCTTTTGAAAAAAGTGAATGGTGATCAGTGATCAGTGATTGGTGATTGGTGATTGGGACGCGATTTCTTTGGCGTCGGCTATTCGCGCTCCGCAGACCGCTATCCATGAAACATTTTGGTGCCGGAGTGCGGTGCGGCCGCTTTTGCTTTTGCGCCGTGTTTATATACCGAACTGACGCAAAAAGGTTGGCAGTAGGTAAATGGAAGATAGAAGTTGGCAACTCCGTCACTTTTTCGGATTAGCGGCAGCATGCCCGGTTACCGTTCGCTGTTTCCTTCATTACATTTGATAGGACGTAAGCGGCCCGGTCGAGTTCTTCCGTCGTATGCGCGGCGGTGACGGTGAGGCGAATGCGGCTGGTGCCTTCGGGAACGGATGGCGGGCGGATGGCGGAGAGAAGAATGCCTTGTGATAGGCAGGCTTTTGCGTAGGCGAGAGTCTTTTTTTCTTCTCCCAAAACGATGGGGAGGATGGATGTGTCGCCGGGGAGGACGGAGATGCCGGCGGTGGAAAGTTTCGTCTTGAGGTACGCTGTATTTTTGCGGAGGCATCCCACGAAGCGGTCGGGGTCTCGTTTGAGAAGCCGGAGGGCTGTCAGCGCCGCGGCGCCGGTGGGAGCGGCGATGGAGGTGGAGAAGATGAAGGGGCGCGAGCGATTTCGAAGATACGTGGCGATTTCCTTCGAGGTTGCCGCGTAGCCGCCTTCGGTGCCCAAGGATTTTGAAAGTGTTCCCACTTGGATGTCGATACCGCTCTCGTGGAAATATTCCGCGCTCCCGCGGCCGGTGTCGCCGATGACGCCGACGCCGTGGGCATCGTCAACGATGAGGCAGGCGTCGTATTTCCTTTTCAATTTCAAAAGTTCCGGCACCGGCGCGATGTCACCGTCCATGGAGAAGACGCCGTCGGTGACGATAAATCGCTGGCCTGTGCAGGGGGTCTCGGTGAGTTTCCGTGCGAGGTCTTCCATGTCGCTGTGGCGGTACACTACGGTGCGCGCTTTGGAAATACGGCAGCCGTCCACGATGCTGGCGTGGTTTAGGGCGTCTGAGAAAATCACGTCGCTCTTGTCCGCCAGGGCATAGAGGACGCCCAGATTTGTCATGTAGCCGGTGTTGAATATGACCGCGTCGTCTGTGTGCTTGAAGTCTGCCAATTCCGCTTCTAATTCCGAAAGCTCGAAGGCCGCGCCGGAGGTGAGTCGCGCGCCGCCGGAGCCGGTGCCGTAGGAAATCGCCCGCCGCGCCGCCTCCATCACTTCCTCTTCATGAGTCATGCCCAGGTAATCGTTGGAATTGAAAATGATGTATTCTTTCCCGTCGCGCCGGAGTCCGCGGGTCGCAGTCACCATGCGCAGGTCTTCCACTCGTCGCGTCCGCCCTGCACGTGCGATGGCGGAGAGGGCGTGTGGGATGTCTTGTAGTTTCATAATTGGTCTCCTTTGCTTTTTAGTGATCCGTGTGACCTTCCACCAACACCACCTGATTTTCCATATACTCCTTGTACGCCGCCAGATTCGTTCCCGGGGCGACGAAGAAGACGCGGCCGCCTATGGGGTCGCCTTTGTCTTTCATGACTGTGATGCGGCCGTAGCCGAAGGTTTTCGAACTCACGTAGCCGGTTACGTAGTCCGGGTCGTCTGACCAGCAGAGTTCTGCCACGGTGCCGGGGCCGTGGGCGACTTTGGACGCGAGAACCATGGCTTCCCGCGGATGGTCGCCGGCGAGACCTCGGATTTGTAAATCACTCTCATAACTTGCCGCGTCGGCGATGTCCATGGAACTGCAGCGGATGCCTCGGGAGCCTTCTTCGTCCAGCCGCGTACCGGTGACGGCGTCCATAATTATAGCGCCCCGCATACTGTCGGCGAGACTTTCCAGCGCAGTGAACGCTGCCTCCACCGCTCGGGAGCTCACACCGGCGCGAAGGAGTTCTTTCCGCGCCGCGCGTCTGCCTTCGTCTTTTGTCTTTGTATTCCTTTGATACATGGCGAGGAGCGGGCAGCGGGAAATTTCATTTTCCTTCACCTCTTCCACTTTCACTTGGATGAAATCCGCAGCACCGAGGCTGTGTGTCCGCGCCCGGTGAAGCATGGAAATAATCGTTGCCTCCACCAAGTCCTCTCCCACGATTCGTTCGGCGCCGGAAATATGCCTGCCTCCTTCGCCGTGCACACCTCCTAAACTCGATCGCATTTTCAAACTGTAAAGCATTTTTCCCCTTCTTTTTCGTGAACTCTTGGCTTATGCATTAGTTGACTATACACATATAAAACAAGCCGAAGCCACGAAGTGCTTCGGCTTGTCTTTAGTTTAACCGCGTTGCCAGTGGCGTGTCAAGATTGACAATGGACTTAGTGATCAGCGGGTAGTTATTATGGCGCATTTTCTTTACAATTTTCTCAAGATTGGCTACAAACAAGGATAAACCATCAATCTTGATATTGGGAAGTGCATCGGTTTGAAGCGGCGGCGACAGTTGCTTTTTCATAAAAATTTCTTTATAATAAAAACATCGTTATGGGACAATCTCCCGCAATTTTTTACGAGAGAGGATGGTAAATGATGAAAAACAAAATGAAGAAATTCGTGATGGGCGTCGCGGTGCTCGGGGCGATGGCTTTCGGCGCGTCTGCAGAGGCGGCTGTCGACGTGGCCGGCGCCAAAGAAATCGCCTTCCGCCACGCGGGCTGCACCGAAGCGGAGACGAGAAACCTGCACGTGGAGCAAGACCGCGAGCACGGCATTTTAATCTACGAAGTCGAGTTCCGCGTCGGAAATACGAAGTACGAATACGAGATCCGGGAAGACACCGGAGAAATTATCGAATATTCTTATAAGAGCAGATAAAAATTTTCGTAAAGGAAGCAAAAGAGAGAAAAGCAATGCGACGGGCATCGCCTTTTCTCTCTTTTTTGCTTGCGAAAAATTCTTTCAAAAAAGTATTTGACAAAAAAATTTTATTGTGATAGACTATCACACGTCGCACGAAGCGGCGCTTGGTTCTTTGAAAACTGAACAGTCAGCAAACATATGCCGATGTGT
>CAVHDO010000003.1:0-42881 GCA_963634795.1 Oscillospiraceae bacterium | reverse complement strand
AAAAGATGTCGCGCAGCGACACCGCTAAAGTCTGACGTCTGACCATCTGACGTCTCCATCCCGCCTGAGCAAAAAAGCCAAGAACGCCACCCTGTGCACTGTGTACTATGCACTGTGCACTTTCTTGCCGTCTCCCTCCCGCCTGCCACAAAACCCCAGCACAAAAAAAGCCCGGCCTCTCTTCCCTCTTCCCTCTTCCCTCTTCCCTATCAGCAGAAAAATTTTTCATCTCAAACGCCAAAAAAGAAAAGTACGCAAAAGCCACGCCAACTGCTCACTGCTCACTGCTCACTTTTTCTTGTCGTTTGCAACATTTTCTTTGGAAAACGAAAGCTCCTGCCATTCTGTTTCCTTCAGGAATTTCCGTTTCTTCAGCATCTCACCCAAGGCCGTCGTCAGGTCCGGGGTGTCCGCGTCGGCCGATAGGATGCCGAGGGCGATGCGAATTTCGTTCTGCTGCAGGACGACAAAATAGGTCGTCCGATAGGGAATGCCTTCGCGTTCTTGATCGACGGTGAAGGAGCCTTCCCAGCGCGGATGTTTTTTGTCGTTGATTTTGGCGAGAGGCGCCGCGCCGTCATAGATGGCGTTTTGCGCGATGATATTTTTGTTCAGCGTCTCCGCAATCACGTCGAGCTGCTCGGCAAGGGACAGATTCCGATAGCCCGCGACGCCTTCTCTTTGCAGATACTGCGCGCCAATCGCCGCCGACGCCGCCCAGCCGTAGGTGAAATCCGGCCCGTCCGTCCATGTGATGCTGTAGAAATGCCCGTCCGGCATTCCCATGCGCGCCAAGGTGATTTTCGGCGAGCCCGCTTCCACAAACGGCAGCGCCATCTGCTCTCCGGCCTCAATGCGGACGTGTTTCGGGACGTCCATGCGGCCGATGAGCGCCATGTCCCATTTTTCCGCTGCCTGCGCCGTGCCCGCCGCGAAAAGAAGAAACGCGGCCAGAAGGCAGGCTCCCCATTTCTTTGTCATACGGTTTCCTTCTGTGCTTTCGCCCACGAATCTTTCAGCCCGACGATGCGATTTAAGACGATGTCGCCGTCTTTCGTGTCGCTGTCGATGATGAAATAGCCCTTGCGCAAGAATTGGAAACGGTCGCCGACGCCGTATTCCGAAATGGCCGGCTCCGCGAATCCATGCATGACGGTCAAAGAATCCGTGTTGATTTTTTCCATGAAATCGCGGCCGTCGTCGGTGTCGTCGGGCGAAATGAGATAATCGTAGAGACGCGCGGTGATCGGGACGGCTTTGGCCGCGCACACCCAATGGAGCGTGCCTTTCACTTTGCGGTCGGCGCCGGGCGTCCCGCTCTTCGTGTCCATGTCGCAGGTGCAGTGAATTTCCCGGATGCTGCCGTCTTCGTTCTTGATGACTTCATCGCAGCGGACGATGTACGCGCCCTTGAGCCGCACTTCTTTCCCCGGCGTCATGCGGAAAAATTTATGCGCGGGATTTTCCATGAAATCTTCCGCTTCGATGTAAATTTCACGGCCGAAAGGAACGAGGCGCGTGCCCATCTCCTCATTTTCGCTGTTGTTTTCCATCGGCATCATTTCGATTTGATCTTCCGGATAATTCGTCAGCACGACTTTCACTGGATCGATGACGGCCATGAGACGCGGCGCTTTCGGTTTCAAATCTTCGCGAATGCAATGCTCGAGCTGCGCGATGCTGACTTCGTTGTCCGATTTCGCGACGCCGATTTCTTCACAAAAAGCGCGCAGGGATTCCGGTGTGTAGCCGCGGCGGCGAATCCCGGAAATGGTCGGCATGCGCGGATCGTCCCAGCCGGACACGACGCCCGCTTCCACCATGCGCCGCAGTTTCCGCTTGCTCGTAATCATCGTCGAGACATTGAGCCGCGCGAACTCGATCTGCCGCGGTTTCTCCGCCCCTTCATACGCTTGCAGGCACCATTCGTAGAGCGGCCGGCGCTCGGCAAATTCCAGCGTGCAAATGGAATGCGTGATGCCTTCTATCGCGTCGGAGAGCGGATGCGCGAAATCGTAGAGCGGATAAATACACCAAGTGTCGCCCGTGCGGTGGTGCGTCGCGCGCAAAATGCGATACAGCACAGGGTCGCGCATGACGATATTCGGCGACGCCATGTCAATCTTGGCGCGCAGACATTTCTCGCCGTCCGCATATTTCCCGTCTTTCATCTCTTCAAAAAGACGCAAATTTTCTTCCACGCTCCGATTGCGATACGGACTCTCCGTGCCGGGATGCGTCAAATCGCCGCGCATGGCGTGAATGTCCTCACTCGAAGAATCGTCCACATACGCCAGCCCCATCTGAATCAGACGGCGCGCAAATTCGTACAACTGCGGGAAATAATCGGACGCGTAATGCACCGGCTCTTTCCACGTGAAACCGAGCCATTTCACGTCGTCCAAAATCGAATTCACATACTCCGTCTCCTCTTTGGACGGATTCGTATCGTCGAAACGGACATTTGTCGCGCCGTGATATTTTTTCCCCAGCCCGAAATTGAGGCAAATGCTCTTCACGTGCCCGATGTGCAAATATCCGTTTGGCTCCGGCGGAAACCGCGTCAGCACCCGATCATTGGCATAGACGCCGTTTTCGATATCCTTGTTGATTTCCGCTTCGATAAAATTCGCGGCCACCCGTTTCTCTTCCATCTCAGACTCCTTATCGATGAATTTATAAATTATCCGACAACTTTCGCTGCCGAGTTTTCCACCATGTCATAGATAATGTCGACGATTTTTTCGCTGCTGTCCGCGGACACATCTCCGCAATTCTCCGCCATCAGCGCCCGTTTCTCCGGATGCGTCAGAAGCTCTTGCACCGTCTCGACGAGCTGCCCGCGATTCACCCACACCGCGCAGCCCTGTTTCTTCAAATGTTCCGCATTGGCGCGTTCCTGTCCGGGAAGTGCATTCACCAGCACCATCGGCAGATGCATCGTGAGCGCCTCCGTGCAAGTCAGCGCGCCCGGCTTCGTCACGATGAGCTCGCTCTCCGCCATGAATTGCGCCACTTTGTTCGTGTAGCTGTGCAGTTCGACCGGATGATGCAAATTCGGCCGAAGCGACGCGACCTCTTCGTAAGCGGAAATATTTTGCCCCGTAATCACGATGAATTTTTGAATTTCCTTTACTTTATCCAGCCGCTTCAGCGTGTCCGTGATGTAGCCGAGCCCCAAGCCGCCGCCCATCAAGAGCACCATGCCCGACTTTTTCGCCGGAAGATGCTCCCGCACCTGACGAAACGAGCGACGCACCGGAATCCCCGTCACATGGATGACGGACCGCGGCACCCCGTGCGACGCCAGCTCGTCCGCCAGCTCCTCCGTCGCGACGCAATAGCCGTCCAAATGCTTGTCCACCCAGAGCTGATGAATGTCGAAATCCGTAATCAGCCCCAAGAGCGGGATGGACAGCACGCCTTCCTTTTTCAGCAAATTCGCCGCGCAGGCCGGAAACGGATGCGTGAAAATGAGCGCGTCCGGCTTCAAAACGGAAATGAGCCGCTCCATCCGCCGCCGGAAACTCCACGACAGCAGACTTTGCACCCCGCTTCCCAGCGCATGATTTTGCGAATTTTGATAAATTTGGTTGTACATCAAAGGAAATGTCGCGAGCATTTTCAGATAGCCGCGTTTCAAAAGCTGGTCCAATGAAAATGTATCGGCCGACAAAAAATCCAAGACGCGGGCGTGATCTCCCGGATGAGACGCCTTGATTGCCTCCGCAATGGCGCGCGCCGCCTGCGAATGCCCCGTGCCGATGGACGCCGTCAAGATGAAAAATTTCCGATGCTGTGTCATGAGCGATTAAAATTTCTTCCAAAGCCAAGCGGCGATCAAAATGCCCAAAATACTGATCAGATTCGGCGCAAACCGCAACCCCAAATGAATCTGGATGATCGCCAAATTGAGATAAATGTCTTTGAAATTGAACACTTCAAATGTTTCCGTGAAATACGGCATGATGCCCGCCAGACTCATTTGAGACAGGAGCTGGCCGATAATCGCGGCGATCAAAGCCCCCGCGACCAAAAACAAAATCAGCGACAGCATCCCGTGCCCGCCCATACGCATCGTCATGTCCCCCTTCTCAAAAATGAGCGCCGAACCGAATTTTTCCCGCGACCCGCTCGCCCAAAGCGCGTCCCGTCTCGCTGTCGGTCCGATATTGATAAATCACGCGCCACAAGACGCCGTCCCGCACAAAAATATATTCCTGTATCGTCAGCGGCGCCGACCGACCGCGCTCCGTATCGACGAAAGAATACGTCAGCTTCATCGCTTCCGCGCCGTCGACCGTGACCGTTTCCGCCGTCGACGTGAGCTTCGAGACCGCTTGGCTCTGCCGCATACTCGCATCCGCCTTCGCCGCCTCGGCGCGGATATCCGCCTCGCCCGCGTCCCCCATGACCAACACCTGCAAATACGCGTTTCGTCCCTCCGCGCTGACCGTGGACACCTGCCGCGGCGCCGCCTCCGCCATCGCGCCGTTCACCCCGAGCGGAAACGGAAGCTCCAGCGTCACCGTCTGACTCGCGCAGGAAACGCGCCCGGAACCGAACGCAAATTCATCGTCAATCGACTGCGAGCAGCCCGCAAAAAAGAACACGCCGACCGCCAAAGCGGCAGCAAGCGAAAAATTTTTATATTTCATTTCCAAAACCTCTGCATAAGGGAAGCGCTGATTCAATCGTTATCTGATTTTGCGACCGGCATAATGATGCAAGGCAAGGAAAAAGATGACGCAAATAGTTGACCTATTTAAGGAATCTTTTGACGCAGCATTGCAGCATGATGCCGCAAAATCAGATTCTTCGATTGAATCAGTGGTTCCCAGATTATCATTCATTATACCACAGAGATGAAGACGCATGATAAAATAAAAGAAACGAACTTCGAAAAATTTTTTGATGAGGAAACGATTGATGAAACTTTTTTCGCCGCGTCGCATCGGCATCGTCGCCGAATGGAATCCATTTCATTGCGGGCATCTTCACTTGGTGCAAACGCTCCGGGAAACCTATCCCGACGCCGCGCTCGTCTCCGTCATGAGCGGCAGCTTCGTGCAGCGGGGCGAGCCGGCGATTTTCGACAAATGGATTCGCGCGAAATGGGCCGTGCGCTCCGGCGTCGATGTTATCGTCGAGCTGCCGACGCGTTGCGTGCTGCAGAGCGCGGACCGTTTCGCGGAAGCCGGCGTCCGTCTCTTGGCAGATTTGGGCTGCGACGCCATCGCCTTCGGGACGGAAAGTTTCGACGCCGACGCTCTTTCAGCCGCCGCCGCGATTTTTGACGCGCCCGATTTTACCAAAAATCTCCGCGAAATTCTTTCGACGGGCCTCCCCTACTCCCGCGCCGTCAATGTCGTGCTCGCACAAAAAAATCCGACGCTCACTGCCGGCCTCACCCGCCCGAACAATCTGTTGGGCATCCAATACGCCCGCACCGTCCGCCGGTTTCATCTCCCGCTCGCCCTGTTTCCCATTCCGCGCGACACCGGCCCCGGCGCCCCGTCGGCGACGAATATCCGGAACCATTTGATCGCAGGCGACATCCCCGAAACGATTCCGCCGGAAATCAGAAACGACATCGAAACGCTCCTCCAAGAAGGCGCCGTGACCCATTACGCTCGCTACGAAGAAGCCTGCCACCTGCGCGCGCGCCTGCTCTCATTGGATGCTTTGCAAGCTTCCGGTCTCTTCTCGGAAGGCTTGGAACACAAATGGAAACAAGAAAGCGCACAATCGTCCTATGCGGAAATGCTCTCCGCCATCAAAAGCAAACGCTACCTCACCAGCCGCCTCCGCCGCCTCGGCGCCGCCCTCCTTCTTTCGGACGAAACTCCGTCTGTCTTCGCCGACACAACCCCCGCCGCCTACGCCCGCCTCCTCGCCCTCCGCGCCTCAAAATCCGAACTCCTCCGCCAAACCAACCTCCCCGTCATCACCGCCTTCGCCAAATCCCTCCGCAAAGAAAATAAAATCATAACAAACGACTTACGATTGGACGCCCAAGCAACAGACATCGCCGCCTGGTGCCGCCGCGACGAGAGCAAAAGAAAAGGAGGAGCAGATTTTTTCCACTCCCCCGTTGTGATGAGATAGCTGTTTGTCGTAAGGCTTTTTTGTCAGGCATGAAAACAGTTAGCAGTGAGTAGTGAGCAATTAGCAGTTCTGGTGCGCGCTCCGCGCGATTTTTTATGAAAATCGCGGCGTAGCCGCCACACATCAGCCTTCTTCAGGAGGCAACCTTCCGGTGGACGGTCGCCAGTGCCCCGCAGGGGCGGATGATGGACAACTCTATGTGAGAAAAAGTTTAGCAACAAAAATTTTTTTCATTATTTCTCACGGCATATGAAAACTTTTCAATGAAGCGTTCTTTGCTTTGTACTCCTGGCTTTTTCCATCACCCGGCGCATTCGCGCCACCCTCTTCCTGAAGAGGGCTAACAAGTGGCGGCCTGCGGCCGCATTTGTTTTTATAAAAAACACGCGTAGCGCCACCGCTTTCATCTAACAGCTAAAAGCTAAAAACTAACAGCTATCTCGCGCCTGACAAAAAAATCAATCGCGGTCTGACGTCTGACGTCTGATTTCTGACGTCTCCACCTCGCCTGACGACATCGCTTTTCTATGACGTCTTCGGCGCGCTCGCTGTAAGGGGGCCCGCCTGTGCAAAATTCGCCGGCGCCGCGCCGACATTCCCACCTAAGCTCAAAACCTCCGGGGCGCCGACGCGTCTCGCAGCCTTAAGTGGCAAGAATGCGTCTTGACGTAAAAGTTTCGTGAACAGGTGACGTAAGCATTTAAGGCTGAGCGGCGGCGCCCCATGAGCCGAGGCGAATTTTGCCCTGGCGGCGGTTTCTTTCCTTTGCTTCGTTTCCTTTCTTTCCCGGGAAAGAAAGGAAATGAAGTGCTGTAAGGAGTTCCGTACGAAAAACGCAAAAAATGACTCGCGCCGTCAGGCGCATGCTGCAAAGCAGCATAATCCCACATAAAAAGAGCCGCGAAAAAATGAAAACCATTTTTTCACAGCCCCATAACCTGCACCGAAAGGTGCAAAAAAGAATATCACTCCGCCTGACCCTCGCCGGAAGGCAAATTTTGCGAACGCAAAATTTCCACCGCCTTCCCCATCACCCCATCCGTTTCCGGATCGAACATCCGCCCGGACGGCGCGACTTCGATATCCGGCTTGATGCCGACCTTATCGATTTTGCGCCCGGCCGCCGTCAGATATTCCGCGATGGACAGTTTTAAAGCTTCCGAATCCGAAAGCATGGAAACGCTCTGGATCGTGCCCTTTCCGTAGCTCGTCTCGCCGATGACGGTGCCTTCTTTTTTATCCTGCACCGCGCCGGCCAAAATTTCGGCGCCGGACGCGCTGTTTCCGTCAATCAAAACGACCATCGGCAACGGTTTCTCCACGCCCTTGATATCGTAAGAATGCAGCACGCCTCTCTTCGAACGATAGCTCACAATCGTGCCGCCCGTCAGGAGTTCGTCGGCCACCTCCGTCACCGTATCGACGACGCCGCCGGGATTCATGCGAAGATCAATCACCAATTTCTGCGCGCCTTGCGATTTAAGAGCCGCGAGTTTCTCCCGGAATTCCTTTCCCGTCGTCTGCGCGAACATATAAATGTGCAAATATCCGATGTCATCCGTCAGCATCCGCTCCTCTACCGTCGGCACGGCAATTTGCGAACGCGTGACATCCCATTCTTTTTCTTCGCCGTCACGGAGAATGCGCAGCTTGACGACGGTGCCGGCTTCCCCGCGAATGGCGTCGGAGATTTCTTCCAGCGTCGCGTCCTGCGCTTGGAGCGAATCGACGGACAAAATCACGTCCCCCTCCAAAAGTCCCGCTTCCTCGGCCGCACTTTTCGGGAAAACTTTCAGTATACGAAGCGCGCCCTCGCCGTCCAACCCGAGAAGAATGCCGATGCCGCCGTATTCGCCGCTCGTCTGACTCATGAACATATCAAAATTCTCGCCCATGAGCACCATCGAATGCGGATCGTCCAGCGCGCGCACCATGCCTTCCGTCGCGCCGTCCCACAGCTTCGTATCGGAGACGTCGCGAAAATAATCCATTTGAATGGCGGCTCTGGTTTTGATGAAACGACCGGCTGCCCTCGCGTCTCCGGCCAAATTCCACAAAAGAAACGTCGTCAGCAGAAACGCGCCAAGCACGACGGAAACGATCCAAAGCAGTACCTTTTCGGCCGTTTTCATCCCGGAAATTTTCGTCAGAATGCTTTTCATCACAAATACCCCATCGGATCGACCGGTTCCCCATTGATACGCACTTCAAAATGGCAATGCGGACCCGTCGAATAGCCCGTCGAACCGGCATACGCAATGAGTTCTCCTTTGGACACTCTTTGCCCGGCGGACACGACGAGCGCGCTGTTGTGACCGTAGACGGTCTGCATCCCGTTTCCGTGATCGATAATCACGCAATTTCCGTAGCCGCCGAGCCAATCTGCATCGACGACAACGCCGTCATCCGCCGCGTGGACCGGCGTCCCTTCATCGACGCCGATATCCATGCCCGCGTGATAAATGGACGTCCCGAAGATCGGATGCACGCGCCAGCCTTGGGGCGAAGTAATCACGCCGCCGCTGACCGGCCACGAAAGCTGCCCCGTGCCGACAATTTGCACGCCGCCGCCGGCCGCCCGCTGCTGAATGCGCCGCTGAATGTCTTGGCTGTCCGCCTGCAAATCGCGCTCCATCTGCTCGGCCGCTTCCTTCTGCCGGCTCGCTTCGTCCAAGACCGCCTGCTGCTCGGCGTGCTTCTCCGCGATGGCCTGCTGCGTCTTCGCCGCCTCCGCCTCCAACTCGTCCACCTGCTTTTTCTGCGCTTCCAGCTCGGCGCGTTTCGCTTCGATTTCCGCCTGCCGCGCACGAATTTCCAAAATCAAATTGAAATCGGCGCGAATAATCCGTTTCAACATTTCCAGCCGATTCGCGAAATCGCTGAACGACTTGGAGCCCATAATCACTTCCAAATAATTCAGCTGCCCGTACATATAGATTGCCCGCACACGGCGCGCCAAAATCGCCTGCCGACGGTGCAGCGCCGCGATGGCTTCCTCCAGCTCCGCCTGGTTCTTTGCGATCTTGTCCGCCAAAATCGCCTGCTCGCCGCGGATGCGCGCCAATTCCGCATTCGCAGCGTCCAATTCCGCCTGGATGCCGACGAGAAGATTTTTCACCCGCGTGATGATTTCCATCGCGGACGCCTGCTCCGCCTGCGCCGACGCAATCTGACTCCGAATTTCCGCCAGCCGGTCTTCCAAATCGTCCGCTGCCGCCGGAAACCAAGCCCCTGCCGCCACCAAAAACGCCGCCGCAATCCATGCTCTCCGTTTCTTCATACCCTTACACTTTCATGTACTTGCGAATGGAAATCACAGAGCCCATGGCGCCGATCAAAATCCCGATGCCGAGAAGAAACAGCGTCACATACAGCATAAAAGGATACACCCCGATGAGCGGCACGAAGACAAGACCCGCCTCCGCCGCGCCGGAAATCGTCTGCGAATACAGTTGCCAAAGAAGCAACGACGCCAGCCCCGAGCCGATGAAACCGATGACCATTCCTTCCATCATAAACGGCCAACGAATGAAAGAATTCGTCGCGCCGACGTATTTCATGATTTGAATTTCCCGCCGCCGCGCAAAAACCGTCAGCCGAATCGTATTGGAAATAATGAAGAGCTCCGCGCCCGCCAAGAACACAATCAAAAGCGTCCCGCCGAAACGAATCGCCTTTGAGATTTGGTACAATTTTTCGATGATGTCCTGCCCGTATTGCACGCCGTCCACTTCCTCGAAAGACGCCGCCAACATCGCCGCCGACCGCAACGCATCCGGCGTCGCAAAAGACAAATTGTAAGACGCCGGGAGCGGGTTTCCGTTTACCGAATCCAAAATCGCCGCCTGATCCCCCAGCCGTTCGCGGAAAATCACCATCGCCTGATCCTGATCGATAAAAGAAATTTCCGTCATCTCCGGAAGCGCCTTGAGACGTTTCCCGACGCTCATCACCTGGTCCGTCGTGAGCCCTTCCTTGAGATACACCGACATCTCCACCTGCGTTTCCAGATACGACGCCATGTGATTCATATTCAAAACGAGCGACAGAAATACGCCCAAAATGAACATGGACAGCGTCACCGTCAGCACGGACGCCACCGCCATGAATTTATTTCGCACCAGAGAGCGCAATGTTTCCTTCCAAAAATAACCGAGCGAATTAAACACGGGCGTCGTAGCCCCCTTTCTTCACGTCACTCACGATTTCTCCGTCTTCCAAAGAAACGACGCGCTTGTGCATCGCGTTCACCAGCTCCTTATTGTGCGTGACCATGATGATCGTCGTCCCCATATGATTGATATTGTTGAAAAGTTCCATGATTTCATCCGACGTCTGCGGATCCAGATTCCCCGTCGGCTCATCCGCCAAAAGAAGCAACGGCCGATTCACCAGCGCCCGCGCAATCGCCACGCGCTGCTGCTCGCCGCCCGAAAGCTCCGTCGGAAGCACATTCGCCTTATTGGACAAATTCACCAATTCCAGCGCGCGCATGACTTTTTCATGAATTTCCTCGCGACTCGTGATCCCCGTCACGCGAAGCACGAACGCGATATTTTCAAACACCGTCTTTTCCTGCAACAGCCGGAAATCTTGAAACACAATCCCCAGTTTCCGACGATAATACGGCACTTTGCTCTTCTTCAGCCGCACCACATTCGTGTCGTCCACATACACAGAGCCCTTCCCCGGCACGATTTCATGCGTCAGCATTTTGATAAAAGAAGATTTCCCCGCGCCCGAAGGCCCGACCAGAAATACGAACTCGCCCTTGTCGATATGAATATTCACATCCCGCAGCGTCGTCCGATTTTTGTTGTACTCCAAATACACATGTTCGATGGTGATCATAGGCATCCCCCACAAACCAATTTTATATGACATTAAATTGTATTATAAAATAAAACGCCGCTGTGGTGCAAGTGAAAAAAGCAGAAGCTCGGCTTTGAACAAACAGAGGCGCGGATTTTTCGTGCTTTTCTTTGGCGGCGTTTGAGATAATAATTTTCTGCTGAAAGGGAAGAGGAAAGAGGAAAGAGAGACCTGGCTTTTTTCTTCTTTTCTTTTGTGGTGTTTGAGATGAAAAGCTTTCTGCTGATAGAGATGGGAAGCACGGCTTTTTTCTTCTTTTCTTTTTCGGCGTTTGAGATGAAAAGCTTTCTGCTGATAGAGATGGGAAGCACGGCTTTTTTCTTCTTTTCTTTTTCGGCGTTTGAGATGAAAAGCTTTCTGCTGATAGAGATGGGAAGCACGGCTTTTTTCTTCTTTTCTTTTTCGGCGTTTGAGACAAAGTGCTTTCTGATGAAAGGAAAGAAGGAATGAAAGCGTAACTTGATTTGTGCTTGACTTTTGGGGTCAGACGGGATAAAGGCGTCAGAAATCAGACGTGAGATGCCGTACTCAGATTTTATATCAGATGCAAGATAATTATTAGCTACGGGCTTTTATCTATTAGATTAGAACGATATCACCTACGACGATAATTTTCATAAAAATCACATAATGCAATACTACCCAAATTTAACGTATGACAAAAAAATTAAGCAAACGTAAACTTTTCAAATCCTTCCAGCTATCTTGCGCCTGACAAAAAAACGAGCGCCAATCTATACACTCGCTCTTCCCCGCCTGACGCAAAAGAAAATCCACATTCCCTATACTCGGAATGCGGATTTTTTACACGCGTTTCTTTCTTTTATTTCCTTTTCAGCAATTCCTTCGCCATCTTCGCGATATTTTCTGCGGTGAGACCGTATTTCACCAAGAGTTCTTCCGATTTGCCGGATTCTCCGAAGGTGTCGTTTAGACCGAGCATGGCCATCGGGACGGGATTTCCTTTGACGACGACTTCTGCGACGGCACTGCCGAGGCCGCCTATCACGGAGTGTTCTTCCGCCGTCAGGATGGCGCCGGTTTCTTTGGCCGCTTGGCAAATTGCTTCGGTGTCGATGGGCTTGACGGAGCTCATATTGAGGACGCGCGCCGCGATGCCTTCTTTCTGCAAAATTTGAGCGGCCGCTGCCGCTTTGCCCGCCATGATGCCGCACGCAATGATGGTGATATCGTTTCCGTCACAGAGCGTCGTGCATTTCCCCGGCACGAAGGGCGCGTCCGGTGTCGTCACGTCGTCGCATTTCGCACGGCCCATGCGGATGTACACCGGGCCTTGGTACGCCGCCGCCCAGCGAAGCGCCGCTTCCGTTTCCGCCGCGTCCGCCGGGACGATGACGGTCATATTCGGCAGCACGCGCATGAGAGCGATGTCTTCGAGCATCTGGTGCGTCGCGCCGTCTTCGCCGACCGTGATGCCCGCGTGCGTCAGCGCGACTTTCACATTGAGCCGCGGATAGCAAATCGAATTGCGAATCTGTTCATACGCGCGGCCGGCGCCGAAAACGGCAAAGGTTGACGCGAAGACGGTCTTCCCCGCCGCCGCGAGTCCCGCCGCGACGCTCATCATATTTCCTTCGGCAATGCCGCAATTGAAGAAACGGTCCGGAAATTCTTTTGCGAAGACCTGCGTCTTGGTCGATGCGGACAGGTCGGCGTCCAAGACCACGATATCCGGATATTCGGCGCCCAGCGCTTTCAAAGTATCGCCGTAGGCGTCACGTGTCGCTCTCCCCATCAGTCTCTCTCCTCCACTTCTTTGACGAAACGAACGCATTCTTCCGCGCTCGGTGCTTTCCCATGCCAGCCGGCCTGCCCTTCAATTTCCGGGACGCCCTTTCCTTTCACCGTTTTCATGACAATCATCGTCGGCCGCCCCGTCGTTTCCTTCGCTTCTTCAATCGCCGCATGGAGCGCCGCGACGTCGTGCCCGTCCGCGCCAATCACGTGCCAGCCGAACGCCTCAAATTTTTTGTCAATCGGCACGGACGACATGACGTCTGTGATTTTTCCGTCGATCTGGAGCCCGTTGTTGTCGATGAACGCCGTGAGATGATCCAAATGGTAATGCGCCGCGAGCATCGCCGCTTCCCAAATCTGTCCTTCTTCCAGCTCGCCGTCACCCAGCACCGCGTACACCCGCCACGGCGCGCGATCCATTTTCGCCGCGAGCGCCATTCCGCACGCCGCGCTGAATCCTTGGCCGAGCGAGCCCGTCGTCATGTCGACGCCCGGCGTGTGTTTCATGTCCGGATGCCCTTGGAGCATCGCGCCCGCCTGGCGCAAATGCCACAATTCTTCTTTCGGGAAATATCCTCTCTCCGCGAGCGCCGCGTACAGACAGGGCGCGCCGTGTCCTTTCGACAGGACGAAACGATCCCGATCCGCCATTTTCGGATTGGCGGGATCCACGTGCATTTCATGAAACCAAAGCAACGCGAGCAAATCGGCTATCGAAAGCGAGCCGCCCGTGTGCCCGCTCTCCGCCTTGGTAATCATTTGCAAAATGTCGATGCGCATGGCTTTTGCCGTCGCCCGGATGCGCTTCGCCTCTTCCTCCGTCAATGCTCCCATCCTGCTCCTCCTTACAGAAAAAATTATGATTTCGCCGATTGCATCAGCGATTTCAAAATGGAAACCGTTTCCCGCGCCTTCTCCTGGAGCGCGTCCACTTTCTCCGGATGTGCCGGTTTGTTTCCTTGCAACCAATCCAGACTCGCCCGCCGCAGGCTCTCCGCATCGAATTTTTCGACGGGAAACAGCGCTTCCTGCCCGACGGACGAAAGGAAATTGTCAATTTTGGGATCATAGGAAATCCCGATGATGGGGATGTGCGAGAGCGCCGCGAAAATCAGCGCGTGCAGCCGCATCCCGACAAGAAGATCCAGACAGCCGATGATGGAAATCAATTCTTCCACGCGATACGTGCCGTCCAAAAAATAGACATGATCAAGCGGCTTCGGGCAGAGCGTCTTCGCCATCCGCGTGTCGTCCGGATGCTGCATGGGAATGAAAACGAGGGAAATGTCTTCCTCGGCCATTTTTTCGATGTATTGCGAAAATGATTTCGTCCACGTCTCCGCGTCTTTCCAATTCCGGACCGAAAGCCCCACGATTTTTTTATTTTCAGGCACGCCCGCCGCGGAAAGAATCGCCTTCCCCGTCTCCGTTTCCTCTTTCGTAAGGAAGAAAACAGAATCCGCCGTAGTGGAAATGGGCGCCGTGACGCCGATTCGTTTCAAAAATTCTTCGCTCGTCTCGTCGCGGACGGTGATCGCGTCGGCCATGGACAGTACGTGCCGCATAAGCCGCGCCACCCAGCGCCTCCGAATGGGGCCGATGCCCTGCGCGTAGAGCATGACTTTTTTTCCCAGAATCGCCGCCGTCCAAATGAGCGATAAATAGTAGAGACAGCTGCGGCTGCTCGTCACGTCCTGCAACAGGCTGCCGCCGCCGGAAATCAGCACATCGGCGGCCAGCAGTTTCCTGAAAATCGCAAGCCCGCCGAATCGCGGCACGGCGCTGACGCCGAATGCGCGCTCCGTCTGCTCCGGTCTCCCCGAAATCACGGTCACGTCGGCCGCCGGATCGATGCTTCGGACGGCGCGCAGAATGGAGTAGAGCATAGCTTCGTCGCCGGCATTTTTGAATCCGTAATAGCCGGATATGACGATTTTACAGCTTCCCATAGCGCTCTCCGAAATATTCCGTGATGCGGACCAGAATCGCCAGGCCGACAATCGCCAAAATACCGGCCGCCGTCCCCGCCGCCAAGCCGTCCAGCCCGCGAATGAAGCTCAAAATGAAAGGACTTCTCATGTGCGCGAAAGTTTCCACCATGGAGCCCTGCCCGATGGTCACGGCGACAATCAAGAAATAATGCAAAATTTGCGGCCATTTCCGATACAGCGCGACAAGCGTCACAAAGACGGCGGGATGGCCGAAAAGAAATTCTTTTTCCCGCGGCCGCGCATACATATTGTCTTCCAGGAAACGGCGGAGCGCGACTTCAAAGGCCGGCACGGGCGCCATATTGTTTCCGCTGCGTCCCACAAAAAGAAATCCAGCAAAGGCAATCAGACCGACCGCCATTAAAATGCCAAGTTTCACCGGGATATTGCAAAATTTTCTGACGAAGGAGACAAATTCTTCTCCCGTCGTGACCGGCGCGCCCAAGAGCGGGAACCGGCGAATGTAGACAAAGGAAATCAAGAGCAGCGGCAGGACGAAGGTGACCTTCACGCCGCGGAAAATTTCCAATTCCAAAAAGAAACGAATGTCGCCCAAAATGCCGGAGACGTAAATCCCTCCGGCCAGCGAGCAGAGCCCCATCGCCCAAAGGAGACAGGCTCCTTCTCCCAAAATTTTCATCCAGCCTTTTTCGGTAAAGGCCTCGTCTTTTTTGCGGAGGCAATAAGACAGAAACGCAGACACGACGAGAATCGGTGTCGCAATTTCCACGGAAAGCGCCAGCATATGAAGCGGCAGGACGGAATCTTTCGCCCAGAACAGTCCCTGCGTCAAAAGCAAAAGGACGGCGAAAATATACAGAATCCACGGCAAAAGCGCCGGAAAAATGCAAAGCAGCGCGAGCGATGCCAACGCGGCCGCTCCGGCCAGGACGACGGCGCGCAGCGTCTTATCCGGCATGTACGGCTGCATTTGCGACGCTTTCCCGACGGAGAATCCGTGGTCTTCGAGTCGATCCTTGACTTCCGCGATGTAGCGCGCATTCGTCTCGGAGAGCGTCGTGCCCTCTATCGCGTATTTGAACGACGGGAAGAGATTCATCCGGATATTTCTTTCGATATCGCTGATGTAGAAACGCGCCGCGGCTTCCGTTTCCGAAATTTTCTTGATTTCGTCTTCCGTCATCGCGTAGAGACGCACCGTATTGTAATCGGAGGATTTCACCATGTCGACGGCGCCGCTCATTTTTTCAAATCCGAGCTGCGTCTGCGCTTCGGCCAAAACAATCGGAATGTGCCGCCGCGTCAGCTCGTCTCGCACGGTCCCCATCATGTCGGGATAGCCGAAGAAATCTTTCCCCTGCGCGAGGACGCCGCTGACTTTTCCGCTGCCCGCATCGACGGCGCGCAAAAATTCGTCCACATGGGCTTTCGTCGGATGCGGCACATTGTCGGGACGAAGCAGGACGTAGAAACCGGCATCCGTCGCCTCTTTGATGCGCGTCGGCAAGAATCCCACATTCATCGGCAGGAAATTCATCCAGTCGGCATTGATTTCGAGCGTTTCTTTTCCGCCCGCCGTAAATTCGCGCAAATCTTCCTTGCGAAGGCGCAGCTTCATGTTTTTGACGAAATCGGCGTACAGTGCGTCGCCGTCCGGCACATCCGCCGGCTGCACATACGTTCTTTCCGTTTTGATGCCCGCCGCATTCGGATATTTCGCGGAAAATTCGGCGCCGTGCATGATGAGAATATCGCCGCGGCCCAGAATTTTTTCGCCCGTCTCGTCGTAGAGCGCCACCGTCGTGATCCCGCTCTTGCGGAAAAGATCAAACATCTCTTCCCGCGTCTTTCCTTCGAGCGGCGCCGCGATCACCATCTTGTCGTAATCGTACACCATTTCCACTGTGGTATCGGCCTTTTCGACTTCGTAGCGTTCGTACGCCAAAAAAGCCGCGACCAAAAGACCCACCGCGGCGACGAGAGAAAGAATGATGACGGCTGCTCTCTTATGCCATTGCATGAAATATCCTATATCCTTCTTTTATAACGAAATCACGGAAGAACCAAAAATTTCTGTCAAAGATTTCTGTCAGTGCTTTTTCAATTTTGTCTGTTTCAAATATCCCTCGATGAAAGGATCGAGATCTCCGTCCATGACGGCTTGCACGTTTCCGGTCTCGACGGCCGTCCGCGTGTCTTTGACGAGCGTATACGGCTGGAAAACGTAGGAGCGAATCTGGCTACCCCATTCGATGGCCTGCTGATCGCCCTCGAGAGATGTTTTCAATTTCTCACGCTTCTCCATTTCCAATTCAAACAGTTTGGAGCGGAGCATTTTGATACATTGCTCTTTGTTTTGGAGCTGGGAACGCTGCGTCTGGCAGCTCACGACGATGCCGGTCGGTTCATGCGTCATCCGCACGGCCGAGCTCGTTTTGTTGATATGCTGGCCGCCCGCTCCGGATGCGCGGAAATAATCGACTTTCACGTCGGCCATATTGAGGTCGACATCGACGTCGTCGGTGATTTCCGGCATGACATCGACGGCGGAGAATGACGTGTGCCGACGTTTCGCCGCATCGAAAGGGGAAATGCGGACAAGGCGATGCACGCCCTTTTCCGATTTCAGCATCCCATACGCGTGGCGCCCCTTGATCATGTAATCGGCGGCCTTAATCCCCGCTTCGTCGCCGGGAAGCAAATTCAGCTCCTCGACTTCAAAGCCATGCGCCGCCGCCCATTTCAAATACATCCGAATGAGCATGGACGTCCAATCCTGCGCCTCCGTACCGCCGGCTCCCGCGTGGAAGGAAACAATCGCATTGTTCGCATCAAATTCGCCGGAAAGAAGCAACTCGATTTCTTTCGTGTCCAAAATGGTCTTGAGGCGCACCATTTCGTCGCGCAAATCGCCTTCCATGCTCTGGTCGTCTTCTTCGATGGCCAGCTCGAGCATTTCCTGCAACGCTTCCGCCTGCGCGAAAAGCCGCGTGTACGTGTCGTAGGCTTCTTTGGCCTCCGTCGCTTCCTGCGAAATTTTCCGTGCTTTTTCGGCATCATCCCAGAAAGTGGGATCGCTCATTTGCACGTCATAGCTTGTGATTCGTTCTTTTAATTGAGGTAAGTCAAAGTGAATCCCTGATTTCCCGCTCGTGGTTCAAGAGATCCGAGAGATCTTTTTTCAGATCTTCCAGCATCGTTTCCCTCTCTTTCTGTAGGAAACCCTCAGTCGGGCTCCGAATCGGGTGACGGACACATTCCGGCGGTCCCCGCTGCTTATTATGTCATTTCCTTTGTTTGCACTTTTCGGTGCGCGCCTTTCGGCCAGTGAGCAGTTAGCAATGAGCAGTGAGCAGTTATAAAAGCGGCGGCGCTACGCGCATTTTTTATGAAAATCGTCGCCGCAGGCGACACCTGCAACTGCTCACTGCTCACTACTCACTGCTAACTTTTACCCCTTTTGTCTTTCGCTTCTTCAACGTCAGAACTATTTCCCCGGCTCGGAAGGTTCCGCGGATTCCGGCGTCGTCGTGCCGTCTTCGGCGACATAATTTTCCGTGGCGCCTTGGAGAGGATTCGTTTCCGGGACGACCTCCGCTGCCTCTTGCGCCGGTGTCTCGTTTTCCTGCATATCGGAGAAACGCACCTGAATATGATAGAGATACAGAATGATGGTTTCCATCATCGCGTGCTGCATTTCTTCGTACATATCGAAGGCTTCCACCTTGTATTCGACGAGCGGATTGCGCTGCCCGTACGAACGCAGGCTGATGCCTTCCTTGAGCATATCCATATCGTCCAGATGCTCCATCCACTTGGCGTCGACGACCTTGAGCATGACGGCCTTTTCGAGCTCTCGCATCATCGGCGAACCGATGGATTCCTCCCGGCTGTCGTACGTGTCATGCGCCGTCTTTTTGAGAAGATTTTCCATGTCCTCGCGCGAATAATCCTCGACGTCTTCCGGCTTGATGTCACCCGGCGCGATGCAATATTTCTCGCAATACTTAATCAGCGCCGGATAATCCCATTCTTCCGGATAAAGCTTGGCGTCCGCGTACATATCCATGCCCTCGTCGATGAGCCGATCGACCATATTCATGATCTGGTCTTTCATATTTTCCCCATCCAGAATGCGGCGGCGCTGCTCGTAGAGAACTTTGCGCTGCTGATTCATGACGTCATCGTATTCCAAGACGTATTTCCGGATATCGAAATTCCGCGTCTCCACGCGTTTCTGCGCGCGCTTGATCGCATTGGAAACCATGGTAGATTTGATTTCTTCGTCTTCTTCCAACCCCATTTTTTCCATGAAATTTTTGATGCTGTCCCCACCGAAAATGCGGAGCAAATCATCTTCCAACGACAGGAAAAATTGCGAGCTGCCGGGATCGCCCTGCCGTCCGGAACGTCCGCGGAGCTGATTGTCGATGCGGCGGCTTTCGTGCCGCTCCGTGCCGATAATCGCGAGGCCGCCCAGCTCGGCGACGCCTTCTCCCAAGGAAATATCCGTGCCGCGCCCGGCCATATTCGTCGCAATCGTTACCTGCCCTTTTTGCCCGGCCTGCGCGACGATATTTGCTTCCATTTCGTGGAATTTCGCATTCAAGACATTGTGCACGATGCCTGCTTCTTTCAGCATATGCGAGAGCTGCTCGGACTGTTCGATGGACGTCGTCCCGATCAACATCGGCTGTCCCGTCGCGTGCCGGCGAACCACTTCCTTCACCACGGCTCTGTATTTCCCGCGCTTCGTCTTATAAATGGAGTCCGGCAAATCGACGCGAATCTTCGGCTTATTCGTCGGAATCTGCACGACATCCAATCCGTAAATTTTGATGAATTCCTGCTCTTCCGTCTTCGCCGTCCCCGTCATCCCGGCCAGCTTGTCGTACATACGGAAATAATTCTGGAACGTAATCGTCGCGAGCGTCTGGCTTTCGCGCTCGACCTTCAGCCCTTCCTTCGCTTCGATTGCCTGATGCAACCCGTCGGAGTAGCGACGTCCGTGCATGAGACGACCCGTGAATTCATCGACGATAATGACCTCGCCGTCCTTCACGACATAATCCTTGTCCCGCGTCATCATGACCTGCGCGCGGAGCGCCTGATTGAAAAGATGGTTGAACTCGATATTTTCCGCGGCATACAGATTGTCCACGCCGAGCATCTTTTCCATTTTCGCCACGCCCGCTTCCGTCGGCGCGACCGTCTTCTGTTTCTCGTCGATGGTATAATCTTCGTCCTTCACCAGCTTCGGCACATATTTCGCCAAGACATAATAATTGTCTGTCGATTTCTGCCCCGGACCTGAAATAATGAGCGGCGTGCGCGCTTCGTCAATCAAAATCGAGTCCACTTCGTCAATCAGACAATAATGAAGCGGCCGCTGCACCATCTGATCGACAGAGGAAACCATATTGTCGCGCAGATAATCGAAACCGAATTCGTTGTTCGTCCCGTACGTGATGTCCGACGCATACGCGAGTTTCCGCGCCGACGGCTCCATATCGTGCGCAATGAGGCCGACGGTGAGTTTTAAAAACTTATACACCTTCCCCATCTGCTCGCTGTCGCGCTTCGCCAGATAATCATTGACCGTGATGACGTGCGCGCCCTTTCCTTCCAGCGCATTGAGATACGTCGGAAGCGTCGCGACCAGCGTCTTCCCTTCGCCCGTGGACATCTCCGCGATGCGCCCCTGGTGAAGCACGATGCCGCCGATCAGCTGCACATCAAAATGCCGCATCCCCAAGACGCGACGCGACGCTTCCCGAATGACCGCGAAAGCCTCCGGCAGGATGTCATCGAGCGTTTCCCCTTTCGCCAGCCGTTCCCGGAAAACGAAAGTCATCTCGGACAATTTCGTATCGCTCATCGCCACCATTTTCGGTTCCAACGGATTGATTTTTTCCTCCACAATCTTGCGAAGTTTCTTGACCTCTTTCTCGTTGGAGCCGTTGAACAATCGATCCAAAATTTTCAGCATGCAAACAACTCCTTATCGTCAAATTTTTCCAGCACAAAAAAATTCTTGGCGTGTCTATGTATATCGGTATCTATTTTAACAAAATACAAAGGCATAGTCAAAATAAACCTCGCCCGCCAACCAAAAATTTCCGCGAAAAAAAGAGGAGGGTGCCTCCCTCCCCTTTCGTTTGTAAATTATTTATCCGCTTCGATCAGCCCGTATTGACCGTCGTCTCTTTTGTACACGACGGCGTGCGTCCCGGAATCTGCGTTGAAAAACATATAGAAACTGTGTCCCAGCAAATTCATCTGCAGCACCGCTTCCTCCGGCGACATTGTCCCCAGCGAGAAACGTTTCGTGCGGACGATGGAAAGCTCCGGCTCCGTTTCCTCTGCCGTTTCCGGTTCTTCCACGAAAGCGGGCGCCAAAATTTTCTGCTCTTTGAAACGTTTCGCCAGCCGCGTCTTGTATTTATGAATCTGCCGCTCCACTTTATCGAAAACCAAATCGATGGACTTGTACATATCATCCGATTTTTCGACGCCGCGCAGAATCACACCGTTCACAAAGACCGTCACCTCGCAAGTTTTCGTCATATTGGAAATGCGAAGCAAGACATTCATCTTGATGGGCTTATCAAAATAGCGCTGAATTTTGCCCGTATGTTTTTCCACATAATTGTTGAGAGCTTCCGTCATTTCAATGTTTTTCCCTCTGATTGTGAGTTCCATTTCATTTTCCTCCCTTCATGACAGGATCTCGATTTCCGAAAGAAGACAAGTCTCAAATTCATCCCTGTCTTCTTATGTATATTATATAGTATGCAAGGAAATAAAGAAAGTAAATTGTTGCTGAAAATTTTTATAAGTCGGTCACAATAGATTGTCACACAGAGATTTACGACCTTAGCTACGCCGCAAATCCGGTGCTTAAAAAGTTAGCAGTGAGTAGTGAGAAGTTAGCAGTGCAGGTGTCGCCTGCGGCGACGATTTTTATAAAAAATCCGCGCGAAGCGCTTCCGCTCTCAACACCAAGCTCCCGGCTCCTTATCGTACAAAAAAAGCCCCGGACTTCTCCGAGGCTCTCTTTTGTACGATAAGAATTACAGCACGACCACGTCCGTCGCCTGCATTCCGCGAGCGCCTTCCGTAATCTCGAATTCGACCTGCTGGCCTTCCTTCAATGTCTTGAATCCATCCGCTTTGATGGCAGAGAAATGAACGAACACATCGTCGCCGCCTTCTCTGGAAATAAAGCCATAGCCTTTTTCGTCACTGAACCACTTCACTGTACCAACCATTTTTTCCTCCTAAAAAACACTTGCCTTTATATAAAGCAAACCGCCGTATACCGTCCTTTCGAGCAGTCGAGAGGACATCAGTCTACGACGGTTTTTGTAAGGCATGGGATTACTGTATCATATTTTGGTTCTTTCGTCAAATACCAAAATCGTTTGCGATAAACATTATAGGATTTTATTATAAAATTTTATCCAGAAATGCTTTCGTCCGCGCTTCCTTCGGATGAGCGAAAATTTCTTCCGGCGTATTTTCTTCCACGATATAGCCGCCGTTGACGAACATCACGCGGTCGGCGACTTCTCTTGCGAAACCCATTTCGTGTGTGACGACGAGCATCGTCATGCCGCCCTTCGCCAAATCTTTCATGACGTCCAGCACTTCCCGCACCATTTCCGGATCGAGCGCCGACGTCGGTTCGTCAAAAAGGAGCGCTTTCGGCTGCATGGCGAGCGCCCGCGCGATGGCGACGCGTTGCTGTTGGCCGCCCGAAAGGGACGTCGGACGCGCCGAAGCCTTGTCGACGAGCCCCACTTTTCCCAGAAGCTCCATGCCGCGCGCCGCCGCTTCCTCTTTCGACAATCCGCGCACTTTGCAGGGCGCCAGCATCAAGTTTTCCAAAACCGTCATATTCGGAAACAGATTGAAACGCTGGAAAACCATCCCGACTTCCGTGCGGATTTCATTCAGATTTTTTTCCGTCACGACGACGCCTTCAAAGGAAACGGTGCCGGACGTCGCGGGATCGAGCCCGTTAATGCAGCGAAGCAGCGTGGATTTCCCGGAGCCGGACGGCCCGATAATGACGACGACTTCCCCTTCTTTCACGCGAAGAGAAATATCTTTCAGCACTTCCAGATTTCCGAATTTCTTGCCGACGTGATCCAGCTCAATCATCCATTCACTCATTTCGTCTTCGCCTCCAAGAATGCAATCAGGCGGGAAATCGCCAGCGTCATCGCCAGATACAGTGCGGCGACCGTCAGCCAGATTTCAAACGAGCCGTACGTCTGCGCAATGATGAGCTGCCCGCGACGCGTCAATTCTTCGAAACCGATGACGGAAACAAGAGACGAATCTTTCAGCATGGCGATAAATTCGTTTCCGAGCGGCGGCAAAATATTTTTGATGGCCTGCGGCAGAATGATGTAGCGCATTGTCTGCCCCCAAGTGAGACCGAGCGAGCGCCCCGCTTCCATCTGCCCCGCGTCGACGGCCTGAATGCCGGCGCGGAAAATTTCCGAGACATACGCGCCGCTGTTGATTCCGCAAGCCAGCACGGCCGCCGCGAAAGGATCGACGCGCGTCCCCGTCGCGATGGGAAGCGCAAAATAAATCAGGAAAATCTGCACGAGAAGCGGCGTCCCGCGAATGCAATCCGCATATATCGCCGCCAAAATCCGAAGCAATTTGTACGAGCAAATCCGCGCCACACCGACGACGAGCCCGATAAAAAATCCGAGCGCGACGGAAAACACCGTGATTTCAATCGTAACGGCCGCCCCCATCAGAAGCAGCGGAAACGCGTTTTCAATCAATTCAAAATCAAATTCCATGATACCGTCCTTTTGGCTCCGTTAGGAAGCGCTGATTAAATCGTTATCTGATTTTGCGAACAGCATAATTATGCAAGGCAAGGAAAAAGATGACGAGAATAGCGAGCTATTTAAGGAATCTTTTGACGCAGCATTGCATAATTATGCCGCAAAATAAGATTCTTCGATTTAATCAGCGCTTCCTTAAGCTTGTGTGAAGGCCAAGCCTTTGCGGAGACGAGACAATGTTTCCTCTTTTCCGAACAAAATCATCATCGTGTACATCCCGGGGCCTTTCGTCACGCCCGTCAGCGCGATACGCACCGGCTCGAAAGCTTCCCGCCCCTTGATGCCCGTTTCCTTCATGAGCGCCTTGAAACTTTCCGTCAGCGCTTCTTCCGTGAATGCCGGCAGATTTTCAATCGCTTCGATGTAGCGCGCCAAAATCGTGGCGGACGTTTCTTTTTTCAGAATGGAAACGACTTCTTCGTCCGCAAAAGGCGGCACGTCCGTGAAAAAGATTTTCATCTGCTCGGGCGCTTCCGCTCCGTAGGAAATCCGGTCGCGCAAAAATTCCGTGACGGCTTCGAGCCACGCCCGGCGCTCCGGCGAAAGCGGCTGCGTCACATAGCCCGCTTTTTCCAGAAACGGCAGCAAGAAATCCGTGAGCGCTTCCGTCGAAAGCTGTTTCATGTATTGGAAATTGATGTGATTCAGTTTTTGAATGTCAAAGACCGCATCGTTCGAGGAAACGCGATCCATGGAAAATTCGCGGATGAGCTCTTCGCGGGAGAAAATTTCCTGCTCCCCTTTCGGCGCCCAGCCGAGAAGCGCCAAATAATTCACGACGGCATCCGACAGATACCCCATTTCTTTGTACGCGGTGACCGACGTCGCGCCGTGCCGCTTGGACATTTTTTTGTGGTCGGCGCCCAAAATCAAAGAAATATGACCGAATTGCGGGATCGGATAGCCGAGCGCTTTGTAAATGGCAATCTGACGCGGCGTATTGGACAAATGTTCCTCCGCGCGGATGACGTGCGTGCATTTCATCAAAGCGTCATCAATCACGACGGCAAAATTGTACACGGGAATGCCGTCCGATTTCATGATGATAAAATCGCCGACACCCGCCGATTGAAATTCCACGTGCCCGCGCACCATGTCGTCGAAAGCGTACACTTCGTCCGTCGGCACGCGAAGGCGCACGACCGGTTTCCTGCCTTCCGCTTCATATTTTTGCCGCTCTTCGTCCGTCAAATGGCTGCAACGGCCTCCGTAGACCGGCGTTCTTCCTTCCGCAAGCTGCGCCTGCCGTTCCGCTTCGAGCTCTTCCTGCGTGCAATAGCAATAGTACGCTTTGCCTTCCGCAATCAGGCGCTCCACTTCTTTTTTGTACAGGGGAAGGCGCTCCGTTTGGCGATACGGGCCGTTCTCCCCGCCGACGTCGATTCCCTCGTCCCAATCGAGACCCAGCCAATGCAAAGATTCTTTGATATTTTCTTCCGATTCCCGACTGGAACGCGCCAAATCCGTATCTTCGATGCGCACCAAAAATGTCCCGCCCGTGTGCCGCGCGAGAAGCCAATTAAAAAGTGCACTGCGCGCCCCGCCGATATGAAACGGCCCCGTCGGGCTCGGTGCAAAACGTACCTTCAAATCTGTTTTCATTCGATCCTCCCGTTTTTATTTTGAAATTTATTTTTGAAACAGCAATGCCACCGCCGTCGCCGCGATGCCTTCGTCGCGCCCTATCGCGCCGAGTTTTTCATTCGTGGTCGCTTTGACGGAAATTTGCCCCGGCGATATTTGGAGCGCCGCCGCCAAATTTTCCTGCATTGTCTCTTTGTACGGCGCCAACTTCGGCGATTCGGCCAAGACTGTCGCATCGATATTCCCGACGCGCCAGCCCGCTTTATCGATAATTTCGCGCACCCGCTCCAGCAATGTGAGACTGGAAACGCCGGCAAAGCGCGCGTCCGTATCGGGAAACCAATGCCCGATATCCGGCTGTCCCGCCGCGCCCAAGAGCGCATCCATCACCGCATGAACCAAAACATCCGCATCGGAATGTCCAAGCAATCCATCTTTTTCGCGAATCCGCACCCCGCCCAAAATGAGCGGCCTCTCCGAGGCGAAGCGATGAATGTCGTAGCCTTGTCCGATTCGGAAAGGAGGCGAGCTTCCTGTTTCCATTTTCTCTCTGTCCTCCGGAAACGTCACTTTGAAAAATTCTTCGCGCCCCGGCAGGCAAAGCACCGGCACGCCGCACGCCTCCAAAATGGAAGCGTCATCCGTCACCTCTGTCTTTTCCCGAAGCACCCGCGCCATGCACTCTCGGAAGATGGTCGCCCGCGCTCCCTGCGGCGTCTGCGCCCGTTTGAGCCGGCTTCGCGGAGGCGTCCTCACGACATGCCCCGTCTCATCCGTTTCCTTGATGGTATCCACGCAATCGACGGCAAAAAGCGCCGCGGGCGTTTCGTCTGAAATTGCGGAAATCAGACGATCGAAATCCGCTCCCGTGACGCCGGGCCGCGCTCCGTCATGCACGAGCACGATATCCGCCTTCTCGGAAACTGCCGCGAGACCGTTTGCCACCGATTCCGTCCGCGTCCGGCCGCCGTCTGCAAACCGCACGGGAATGCGCCCGCCCACGCGCCGCACAATATCCGAAAAAGCCGCCCGCTCCTCCGGCGTCGTCACCAAAATCACTTCATCCAAAAAAGAACTCTGCATCACGTGATGCAAAGTCATCTCGATGATCGGCCGCCCGCGAACCTCGGCGAGCAATTTGTTTCCGGCGGCACCGAAGCGACGACCCTCGCCCGCCGCCGCCAAAATCAAACTATTCATTCACCGTTTCTTCCAATTTCGCAAAAATCATCCGCCCTGTCGCCGTCTGATACACCGACGTAATCACCACCGGCACCTCATGCCCGATGGCGCCGCTCCCATTCGCGACCACAATCATCGTCCCATCATCCAAATACGCGACGCCCTGGTCTTCCTCTTTTCCCTGCTTAATCAGCTGCACAAAAAGCTGCTCGCCGGGAATGACGGGCGGTTTCATCGCCTTCGCCAAATCATTCAAATTCAGCACGGAAATCCCCTGCAACTCGGCCACCTGATGCAAATTGAAATCATTCGTGATGATGCGCCAACCTTTTTCAATGGCCATCCGCGCCAGCTTGGAATCCACTTCGTCCGTATCGTCGTAATCTTCCGCCACAATCCGAATCGCGTCTTTGTCCGCGTGGCGAAGCTGATTCAAAATATCCAGCCCGCGGCGCCCGCGATTTCTTTTGATGGAATCCGACGAATCCGCGATTTTTTGCAATTCTTCCAGCACAAAGACCGGCACAATGAGCGGGCCTTCCAAAAAACCGCTCTTGTACACATCCACGATGCGCCCGTCGATGATGATATTCGTATCCAGCAGTTTCCCGCGCGCCGTTTCCTTTTCTTTTTTCTCTTTCTTTTTGCTGCCCTCTTGGCGCTCCTGCACGAAAGCCTGAAATTCACTCTTTTTTTCAAGGCACAAATGCATCCCCAGATAACCCAGCATAATGGAGAGCACCACGGACACATACGGCCCCACCACCGGCACCTGATCGAAAGCGACCCCGATCAAATTCGCGACCACGAGACCCAGAAACAAACCCAACGTCCCCAAGAGCAAATCCCAAGCCGAAAAATCGGAAAGCGCCGATTCCAAAGAGGAAATAAGCGACAGAAGCCGGCGAATCAAATGCGGCGACAGCGCGAAACCGACCGCGCCTCCCACCAAAGCGCCGACCAAAATCATGACAATCGAAAGAAGCGTCACGCCCAAAAACGATTCGGCAATGACGGAATGCGGCAACAGCTCGATTAAAATTCCCTCGGATTGTACCGAAAGAACAATGCCGGCCATCGCAAATAAAACGATAAATATGACCCGAAAAATTTTCTCCTGCATGAAACGGCCCTCAATCCGCATTCATAAAAGCAAAATCAACCCAGCCTGCAAAAATTTCTTTCAAATTTTTATATTCATCTTATTTTATCACATGAGTAGCATATTGGAAACCGATAACCTCCCAAAAATTTTCCTAGACTTTATACGAAAACATCTTTTGCAGTTGATTTAAATTAATATAACAAAAAATGTTAAAATAGAAGCCAACTCTTGCTTTACGTTTTGCTAAACATTCTCCATAAAATATATTTTTCAATTATAGGGTTCTTACACACGCCCCTGTCTCTTTTTCTTGACAATGCAAATCTCGATTTATATAATGTGTGTTATACAATAACAAAAATAATATATATTTTGCTATGTTTCAAAAGAAAAGAGAACCATCATGAAACCCACCCTTTTGACGCTTGAATATTTCCTGAAATGCGCGGATATGCAGCATCTCACGCGTGCGGCGGCCGAGCTTCGCGTCTCGCAGCCGTCTCTTTCTCGCACAATAAAATCGCTGGAAAAAGAATTGGACGTGCCGCTTTTTGAAAAACGAGGGAGAAATATCGTCCTCACCCGCTACGGACAAATTTTGAAACTCCACACCGAGCGCATTCTCTCCGAGCTCGCCGCGGCGGAAAAAGAAATCAAAGACAGCCGCGGCACGGTGGAAACGACGGTGCGGCTCGCGCTTCTCTCCGCTTCGCATCTTCTCCCCGGCTTCATCATCGATTTCCAGAAACGCTATCCGAATATTCATCTGGAAATTTTAATGGAAAAATCGGAAGAATCCGGACACGGCGACACGGAGCCGGATCTCTCGCTCTACTCCACAATCAAGCCGGAGCACACGGAAGAAAGCCAGACTCTTTTGGAAGAGGAAATTCTTCTGGCCGTCCCGAAAAAAGATGCCCGCGCCGGAAACCGCACGGTCCGCCTGCGGGATTTCGCCGACGACCCGTTTCTTCTGTTGCAAATCGGAAAAAGTTTGCGCACGATTACGGATGTGTATTGTCACGAAGCGGGGTTCGCGCCGAAAATTTCTTTGGAAAGCGACAATCCGCAGACCATCCGCGCTTTCATCCGCGCCGGCTTCGGCATTTCTTTCGTGCCGAAAATCACATGGTACGGCATGCAAAACGAGGCCATCGCGCTCATCCCCATCGCCGACCCCATCTGCCGCCGCTGCCTCATCCTGAACTGGCGGAAAAAAATAGAAGACAATCCCGGCGCCGTCCTCCTCCGCGATTATTTCATCGATCATTTCGCGCCTTATGCGTATGGGAAGATGAAAACGTGATGTAAAGAGAAAGCGCTTCGTGTGACTTTTGTGACAAAGACTTCAGACGGTCAGACGTCAGACATCAGAAAAGCGGTGTCACATAATGGAGAAATCGCTTCGTGCAACTTTTGTGGCAAAGACATCAGAAATCAGACGGTCAGACATCAGAAAAAGCGATGTCGCTACGCGACGATCTCTATATAAAAATCGTCGCGTAGCGACACCGCTAAGTCTGACGTCTGATTGTCTGACTTCTGACGTCTCAATCTTGCCCGACATAAAAGCCGAGCAATCATCAAACGTCTGACGTCTCAATCTTGCCTGAGTGCAAAAGCCGAGCTCCTCTTTCTCCCCCCTTTACAGATACGAATCCCCGTGCTATAATAGCCTTCGTCATGGGGCCGTAGCTCAGCTGGGAGAGCGCCTGCTTCGCATGCAGGAGGTCAAGAGTTCGATCCTCTCCGGCTCCACCAAAAGGAATCGCCACACTTGCTGTCGGCGATTTTTATTTTGCCCGTTATCCGCTGTCCGTCTTCCGTTGACCGTGGACTGTGAACCGTTGACCGTTATCCATTATCCGTTAACCGTGGACCGTTGACCGTGAACCGTTGACCGTGCATGAGTACTTTGTTCTTCATACGATGTGACGAACGGTAAACGGTAAACGGACAACGGCGAACGGTTTCCCTTGACAGTTGCGTTTCCTTTCTGTATAATGCGAGAAATGAACGAGGATGAAGAAGGGATTCCGGAAACGACAAGAGAGGCGGCGGTCGGTGCGAGCCGCTCGGGGACGGCAATCTTTCCGCTTCGGAGTGATGAGTGACGAATTCATCGGGCGCGCCCGTTACAGCGAAAAGAGATGGCCGTTTGGCAATTTGGGTGGCAACGCGGATGACTTCCGTCCCTTGGGGGATGGGAGTTTTTTTGTTAGCCGCTCGCGCCGGACGCGCCGAAATTGGGTGGCACCGCGAGAACAGAGAAGCTCGTCCCATGAGGACGCTTCTCTGTTTTTTGTTACAAGAAAGGAAAAAATGATGCGACGCGTACACAATTTCAATGCAGGCCCTTCCGCGCTTCCGCTTCCGGTCTTGGAAGAAATCCGCGAAGAGATTCCCGATTGGCAGGGGACGGGCATGAGCGTCTTGGAAATCAGCCATCGCTCGAAAGAATTTCAAAATCTTTTGGAGGAAACGAAATCCCTGCTCCGCTCGCTTCTCCGCCTCACAGACGACCAAAAAATTGTTTTCATCCAGGGCGGCGGCTCAATGCAATTTCTGATGGAAGCCGCGAATTTCTTGAAATCTCGTGCCGCGTACATCGACACGGGCGTCTGGGCGAAGAAAGCGCGGGACGCGGCGGCCTTTTTCGGAGAAGCGTACGACGCCGCGTCCGGAAAGGACGAAAATTACGCCGCGATTCCGGAGCGTTTCACTCTCCGTCCCGACACGAATTATCTGCACATCACATCGAACAATACGATTTACGGCACGGAATGGCACGCGTTTCCCGAGACGGATGTCCCGCTCGTCTGCGACATGAGCAGCGACATTCTCTCCCGCGAGGTCGATTGCCATCGTTTCTCCCTTCTCTGGGCCGGGCTGCAGAAAAATCTGGGCATTGCCGGCTGCGCGCTCGCCATTCTGCGCCCGGAGTTTCTGGAAACGGCGCACGAGGACATTCCCCTCTTCCTGCGGTACAAAACGTTCGTCGACAACGATTCCTCGTACAATACGCCGCCGGTTTTCTGCATTTACGTCCTGCACAAAGTCTTGCAATGGATCGAGCGCGAAGGCGGCGCGGCGGAAATGGGGAAACGAAACGAGAAAAAGGCCGCGCTTCTCTACGACGCGATTGACGCGAGCGACGGTTTCTACCGAGGCCACGCCGCGAAAAAAGACCGAAGCCGCATGAATGTGACGTTCCGATTGCGAGATGCCGCTGTGGAAACGGATTTCCTTGCCCGCGCCAAAGCGGAAGGTTTCATCGGCGTCGCGGGGCATCGGCTCGTCGGCGGCTGTCGCGTTTCCCTTTACAATGCCGTCACCGAAGCGGACGCGGCCGCCATGGCGGATTTCATGAAAACATATCAAAAAGTTCACGGATAAGGAGACCGAATCATGTACAAAATTTACATCACTGATGACGTGGCGAAGGAAGCCAAAGAATTTCTGGAAAAAGAATTTGTGACGGACGTCCGCCCGAATCTGTCGGAAGCGGAACTGTGCAAGGTGATCGGCGAGTACGACGCCATCATCACGCGGAGCCAGACGGAAATCACGAAAAAAGTCATCGAAGCCGCCAAGAATCTCAAGGTTATCGGGCGCGCGGGCGTCGGCGTGGACGGCATCGACATCCCGGAAGCGACGAAACACGGCATCACCGTCGTGAATACCCCGGAGTCGAATACGATTGCCGCCTGCGAGCACACCTTGGCGCTGATGCTGTCAGCGACGCGCCACATCCCGCAGGCCCACCAATCCATCATGGAGGGACGCTGGGATCGGAAAAGTTTCACCGGCGTGGAGCTCCGCGGCAAGACCGTCGGCATCATCGGCGTCGGCCGCGTCGGCTCGAATGTCGCCAAACGTTTGCAAGGTTTCGACATGAAAACCATCGGCTACGACCCCTATATTTCCCCGGAACGCGGCCAGCAGCTCGGCGTCAAGCTCGTCGACCTCGACACGCTCCTTGCCGAATCCGATTTCATCACGCTCCACACTCCATTGACCGACGAAACGCGCGGGATGATCGGCGCGGCGGAAATTGCAAAAATGAAAGACGGCGTCCGCCTCGTGAATTGCAGCCGCGGCGCCGTCGTCGACATCATTGCGCTGGCGGAAGCTTTGAAAGCCGGGAAAGTCGCTGCCGCCGCCATCGACGTCTGGGCGAAAGAGCCGCTCGTCCCGGAAGAAAATCCGTTTCTCGGCCTCACCAATGTCGCGCTGACGCCCCATCTCGGCGCCTCCACCGTCGAAGCACAAATCGGCGTCGCGACCGATGTCGCCCGCGGCGTCGCCGATGCGCTGCACGGAGATCCCGTCGCCACCGCCGTGAACGCCTCCCCCATCACCAAGAGCACGCTCGCCGTCATCCAGCCGTATTTCGAACTTTGCGAACGCATGGGAAATATCGGCATTTACCTCTGCGACGGCCATATTTCCCGTCTCACCGTCGAATACACCGGCGAGCTCAAGGACACGGACATCGCGCCGCTGACGACCGCCGTCCTGAAAGGTCTCCTCTCGCCCATTCTCCAGGCCACCGTCAACTATGTGAATGCAAGAAATATCGCCGAGGAGCGCCATCTGGACATCCGCGAAGTGAAAGCTGGCAAAGGGAAATTTTATTCCTCCTCCGTCACGCTGACGCTGGAAACGGACAAGGGCGTCCACAAAGTCACCGGCGTCCTGCTGGATCGGAAAGCGGCGAAAATCGTGGAAATCGATGATTACACCGTCGATTTCGATCCGAAGGGGTATCTGCTCATCGCGCCGCACGAAGACAAACCGAATATGATTGGGCAAATTGCAGGCATTCTCGGCAAGGCCGGCATCAATATCAATGGCATGCAGGTCGGCAAGACGCCGAAAGCGGGGACGAATATCATGGCGGTCGCCGTTTCCACCGACATTCCGAATGACGTCATGCTCTCGCTCCGCGGCATCGAAGGCATCCTCGACCTGCGCGTCATTCATTGCGGAGGGATGTGACATGGTGCGCCTGATTCTCGTCCGCCACGGCGAAACGACTTGGAATGTCGAGGGCCGCTACCAAGGACAGGAAGACACGCCGCTGTCGCCGCGCGGCATCGCCCAGGGACAAGCCGCCGCCGAAGCGCTCAAAGACACGCTCCTCGACGCCGCGATTTCCTCCCCGCTTTCCCGCGCGAAAGACACTTGCCGTTTCATCGCCGACCTCCACGGACTTTCGGTGGAAACGGACGTGCGCCTCACGGAAATCAGCCACGGCACCTGGGAAGGTCGCTACGCCGATGAGATTAAAGCGAAATATCCGGAAGAATTTCAACTCTGGCACACGCGCCCGGAACTCGTGCAAATGCCCGAAGGCGAAAATCTAGAAAACGTCCGCGCCCGCGCCCGCGAAGCCGTCGAAGAGATGGCGACGCGCTTTGAGGGAAAAACGGTCCTCATCGCCGCCCACGACGCAGTCAATAAAGTCCTCCTCTGCGACCTCCTCGGCCTCCCCGTCGCCGCGTTCTGGCAAATCAAGCAGGACAACGCCTGTATCAATGTGATCGAAAAAGAAACCAACCGCTGGCGCCTCGTGCTCATGAATGAAACGAGACATCTCGGCTATCTTTTCAGCGGGATTGAGCAGAAGGGGCTGTGAGAGGGAAGAGAGGCGTGGCCGTTTCTTGTTTTCCTTTGCGGCGTTTGGAATGTAATGGCTTTCTGCTGATAGGGAAGAGGGAAGAGAGGCGTAGCTGTTTCTTGCTTTTCCTTCGCAGCGTTTGAGATGAAAAGTTTTCTGCTGATAGAGCCGGGAGCTTGGAGCTGGGAGCTGGGAGCAAATGCTCGGCTTTGGCGTCACATAGAGATACAGACGTCAGATAAAACTTAAAAGAGAAAACAAAAAGAGCTGTGAAAAATGCAAAGCATGTTTCTACAGCTCTTTTTTAGATTAAGAGTCAAAGATCAGAAGCTGTATTCCGCACCGATGATGAAATGGCAACCTTGTGCGGGATAGGTGTAAGTGTCATTGCTGACACCCGAATATTCCGCATATGCTTTATTCAGCAGGTTGTAACCCTTCGCATAGAAGGACAGATTTTTGGTCGCCTTGTAGTTGGCGGACATATCCAACGTGATGTAGCTACTGTCCACATATTCTTGGGCAGGCCAGCCGTTTTTCATGTACATCTCAGTGTCGGCACCGCTGCCGCCGCGCAGGAAAGCATTCACACTCCAACGGTCAGTATGGAACCGCGCGCCAAAGCGATACATGTTGGGGATGTAGCTACGATCACGCTCATAGCTATCGCTGCCGTTAGTCCCATTTTTTACTCTTACATAACTGTAAGATGCTTCCAAATCCCAATTCTTATTCAGCTGGTGGCTGACGCTTAATTCAAAACCATTTTTCTTTTGTTTATCTATGTTTTTCACATAGTTTCCATCCCATCTTATAGCATCTGTCAAATCACTCTGGAAGTAACTGACATTAACTTCCGTTTTATCCGCAATCTTGGTACCATAGCCGAGAGTCCAAGTATACCCTTTTTCCGGTTTCAAGTTGGGATCCCCGCTGTAAATACCCCATGTCCCAAGATCCGCAAAATAATACATGTCATCAAGTGTCGGAGCCTTGAATACTTGTCCCCAATTGAAGTAGACATGACTGTCTTTATCAAGTTTTTTATTCAGACCCGCACTCCAAGTAGTCTTGCTGCCGGCCGTGCTGTGATTGTCATAACGCACACCGGCATTCAATGTCCATGAAGGCAAAAATTCCCACTGATCATTCAAGAATACAGCTTTATTATTGATACTATATCCTTGTGTATAATATTTAGCATTAAACGCTTTGCCTTTCCGGTAGGAAGCACCGACAACCAATCTATTGTTTTCTCCCGTGGTAATCGCCTGTTGAACTTCAAAACCGGTATCCGTTTCGTCCATATGGCCTAGATTGTAATATTCCAGCGCATTGCGGTATACGTGGACGTACCCTTGATCTTTTCCTTTCCAGAGCCAATCATATTTCGCATAGAATCTATTTGTCTTCTTATAGCTGAAATCCGCTTCCAACGCAGAAGAAGTTGTGGAGCGAATCCCGTCATACTTACTGAAATCATAGCCAATTTCCAAATTTGTCGTCGCGGACAATTCCTGAGACACTTTCACGGAAACTTTTTCATTTTCATAGGTGGAGCTTACCGGCCATCTCTTGGTGGTATCGCTTGCCGCATCCTTATATTTGAAATAGCCTTGCTTATATTTGGAGAAGGAAACCATCACGCCCGTTTTGTCTTTCTTGAAGGCGTACATCGCTTTGGCCTCACGCGCTTGCTCAGAACCGAATCCCATGGAGATCTTGCCGTAATTGTGATCTGCCTTTTTCGTGATGATATTGACAACACCGCCGACCGCATCACTCCCGTACAATGAACCGCCGTGCCCCTTGACCACTTCAATACGTTCGATGGTGCTGATATCGGGCAGTTGATTCAAATCATAGCCGCCACGACCAATAGTCGCACCGATATCAACATTAACGCGTTTGCCGTCCACCAATATCACTACGCGATCATCACCGTTCAAAATGATTGCTTTCTCAGAGGCACCGGTACCGATATCTCTTACGTTGGCGCCGGGAACGTCCCGCAAAGCCTCTGCCACATCAATATAATGTCTGTCTGCCATTTTCTCTGCGGTAATAACTGTGACATTGACCGGCGTATCCACTACTTTGTCTTTCGTCCGGGTAGCCGTCACGACGACTTCGTCCAGTGTGAAATCTTGCGACTCCTCCGCAGCCGATGCGATGCCGCCGCACAATACGGCCGTGCACGCGAGAGCAGCCATCATGGTGGTCTTCTTGGCGTTTTTCATATTTGTTCTCCTCCTCCAGAAAACCCATAGCATACATTTGCAGAAAACAGACGTCAACGCAAATCATCATGCTATCATTATTACGTAACTTAAGTATATATGTTTTGCTTATATTATGCAAGTATTTCTTTAATCACTTTTTACTTCACTATACGATTTTTATCGATATTGTCTCATATTTCTGCTATTACACAATTTTTTCAATTTTTCATTTTATTGCATAATATTCCAAAAATCATTGCATAATATTTCCGAGCACACCCGTCATTCAGTCCCGTAGGCAGCCTCTTGGATGCCTAAAATCGCTTTGGTCATGGCCGGCGACGCGGAATACATGTATTTGTCCGGCACTTGACGGAAGGCGCGCGCTTGCACGGCTTTGATGGATTGCATCGCGGGGTCGGTCAGGAGTTCGTTTCGGATTTTTTCCGGGGAGATATTTCCGTATGTCCACGTCGGAATCAAAATAATGTCCGGATTCATGAGGACGAGACCCTCTTCCGGCAGGGGATCCGTCGCGCCCATGCCGATCAGGGCGGCGCCGTTGATCACGCCGGCATACTGACAGAGGTCGTCGAAAAGGGAGCCTTTGCCGATGTAGCCGCGAAGATGAGAATAGAGGACGACATTTTTTCGTTCGCTCTCCGGGATTTTTGCTTTTCTTTCGGCGGCAAGCGCGAGATCCCGATCCATGTCGTCCAAAATTTTCCGGCCGCGCTCTGGCGTGCCCAAGGCGTCGGCGATTTCTTTTACCGCGACTTTCACATTTTCGACGGAAAGGCTTCCGCGGGAAACATAGACGGTGACGCCGAGGTCTTTCAGTGTACGCACCAAATCCGCCGAGGTCCAATCCGGCGCGATGACGAGATCCGGCTTGCAGGAGAGAATTTCTTCCGAATTGTAATAGCGAATCTGGTTCGGCACTTTCCGCGCCTTGTCCGCAACCGTAGAAATACCGTCGGAAACGGACCAGAAACTCACCGCCGAGACGCGTTCGGGCGGAATCATTTCCAGTACAATCTCGTCGGACGCCAAATCGAGCGACACGACACGCTGCGGCTCCTGCGGAACAAGAACGCGATTTCCCTGATCATCCGTCACGACGCGCCCATCCGTCACCGCCGCGCGCCAATCCGTCGGAATCCCGCACCCGGAAACCGCCAGCACCCCCGCCACGACCAACACCGCCGCCAACATCCTAAAAAATTTCATCACAATCCTCACATCTATCACAAAAGCCCTCACCGCAAACGCCGCAAAAGGGAAAAAAGCAAAGCCACGCTCCCCTTCCCTCTTCCCTATCTTGCCAAAACAATTCAACTCAAACGCCACCAAAGCGAAACGAGAAAAAAGTAATGCTTCCCTTCCCTCTTCCCTCTTCCCTATCTTGCCAAAACCATTCATCTCAAACGCAAAAAAAGCAAAGCAAGAAAAAAATTCCGCCTCTCCCCTCATTATACAATAAAATTAAAAATTCTCCGCGCCCAATTGTCTTCCTTTTTATATTTCTCCAATGTATAATAAAAGAAATGCAAGAAGGCAAAGAGAAGGAGCGAGCGCATGAAGGAGAAACAGTATTTTACCGTCGGGGAATTCGCCGAGCTTTTCGGGATTTCCAAGCAAACGCTCTTTTATTATGAGCGTCATCATATTTTTGCGCCCGCTTTCGTGAATGAAAACGGATACCGCTATTATTCTTTTGAACAGTTTTACATTTTTGAAATCATCAGCGCTCTCCGCGCCGCGCACATTCCGCTCAAAAAGATTGCTTGGTATCTGGATCATCGGGATGTGGCGGGGTTGCACGATTTGTTTCTGGAAAAGAAAAAAGAATACGAGGAAGAAACTGCGCTCATTCAAAAAAATTTGCGCCATCTCGATACACATTTGGGACGGCTCTCTCTCATCGATGCGATTGAGGCAGACCAGTTTCCTTCACTCAGTCTGGTGTATTCGGAGGCGCGCACTCTGGTGACGACGCCGTATCCCGCCGGCGACCTTTCGACGTACCAGAGTCTGCATTCGCTCTCCGTCCACAATGAAAAGTTGCGCGGCCGGGGCATCAATGAAAATCCCACGGGCTATCTCCTGCCCCAAAAAGCGCTGGAAGACGGCCGATACATGGATTATACTTACTATTTCTCGGAAGTGACCGAGCCGGAAGAATACAAAACAATTCTCACCAAGCCGGCCGGTCTCTACGCAGTGCTCTACAAGAAAATGCGCGAGTATCCGCGGTACACGGAAGCGATAGAAGCGCTGAAACATTTCATCACGTCTCACGGATTCAAAATAGCCGGCGACGCATACGTCACGCCGATTCGCAGCTTCTGGACGACGGAGGATCCGGAGGACTATATCACGAAAATTGTGATTTTGGTCAGAGAAAGAGCGGAGAAATAGGAGCCACTTCGCTTTTTGCGTCAGGCGGGATGGAGACGTCAGACATCAGACGTCAGACGTCAGATAATTGCTACACTTTTTGAGTCAGGCGGGATGGAGACATCAGATATCAGACCTTGCTTGGCTTTTTTTACTCAGGCGCAAGATAGCTGTTTGCTTTTAGACAAAAGCAGATGCGCTTCTCACGATTTTTATAAAATACGACGAAGTCGCTACTGCTTTAGCCATCCTTATCGGAGAAATACTGCCAAAATGGTCGGATAATGAGGCGCCGAAGGCGTAATAAAAAATGTCGCGAAGCGACACCGCTAAAATCTGACGTCTGATTGTCTGACCGTCTGACGTCTTTACCACCGTGTGCGCTCAAAGCCAAGCACATCCTCCTCACCCCCTCATTTCCCAGAAAGGACATTCCATGCTTCATTCCGCAAAAGCCAAAATTCTGTTTCTTCTTTTCATGGCGGCTTGTCTCGTCCTCACCGTGCTGTTTTCTTTGCACACGGGACAGATTACCATTTCCGTCGATACGATTTTTTACGAATGGGGACGCGCGCTCGGATTTTCGCCGCAAGGGCCTGACCCGGCGCCCGATCAGAGAGCCGTGCTTTGGTTCATCCGGATGCCGCGCGTTTGCATCGCCGTCCTGGCCGGAGCCGCTTTTGCCGCGGCGGGCGCCGTGATGCAGGGCGTTTTTTCCAATCCGCTGGCCGATCCCGGAATCATCGGCGTGTCGGCGGGCGCTTCTTTCGGCGCCGTCATCTGTATTTCCTTGGGTCTCACCGCACTCTCGCTCTACTATATGCCGATGTTTGCCCTCGCCGGCGCGCTCGCTTCCGTCGCCGCCGCGCTCGCGCTCACCTTTCGCCACGGACGCATTCCTCCGATGACACTCCTCTTGGCCGGCGTCGCCGTCAGCATGTTTCTCGGCGCCATCACAAACGGCCTCCTCACATTTATGAATGAATACAATCTGCGCGAATTTCTTTTCTGGATGGTCGGCGGCCTCGATTACCGCCGCTGGGAACACGTCGGCATCGCCATCGGACCCATCGTCCTCGGCATTTTTCTCCTCTGCCTCCTCGCCCGCCACCTCAATGCCCTCTCGCTCGGCGAAAACGAAGCGAAATCGCTCGGCATGAATGTCCTGCTCTATCGCGGCATTTTTCTTTTCACCGCCTCACTCGTCACCGCGACCGCCGTCTGCGTTTCCGGCATGATCGGCTTCGTCGGCCTCGTCGTCCCGCACATCACGCGCATGCTGCTCGGCCCCGACCACCGCATTTTGATCCCCTCCGCCTCGCTCATCGGCGCGCTTTTTCTCCTCCTCTGCGACACCCTCGGCCGCGTCATCACCCCGCCCGCCGAAATCCGCGTCGGCATCATGACCGCGCTGATCGGCGCGCCGTATTTCCTCTACCTCATCCGCCGCATGAGAAAAGAAGGAGGTGACGCCTGATGGAAACGAAACTTCTGGACATTCAGGGTATCAGCTACGCCATCGAAGGACAAACCGTGCTCGACCGTTGCTCCCTTTCGGCGGATCCCGGCGAATTCATCGGTTTCCTCGGCCCGAACGGCGCCGGAAAAAGCACCTTCTTCAAAACGGCGCGCAGCCTCCTCACCCCGACAGGCGGAAACGTTTTCCTCCGCGGCGTCGACACGAAAACCGTTTCCAATAAAGAAATCGCCAAAAGCATCGCTTTCATGCAGCAAGATTTCCAACTTTCCTTCGCGTACACGGCGAAAGACATCGTGCTTTCCGCGCGCTACCCCTACCTCAAATGGTGGGAAAAAGAAAACAAAAACGACGAAGCCATCGCCGAAAAATGGATGGCCTACACCGGGACGGCCGCCTTTGCGGACAAACCGATTCGCTCCCTCTCCGGCGGCGAAAAGCAACGCGTCATGCTCGCGAAAGTCCTCGCGCAGGAGACGCCGATTCTCTTCCTCGACGAGCCGACCGCCGCGCTCGATCTCCTCTACCAAGAAGAAATTTTCCGCCTGTGCCGCGAGCTGGCAGGAAACGGAAAGACCGTCCTCATGATTTGTCACGACCTCGAAATGGCCGCCAAATGGTGTAGCCGCCTTGTGATTCTCTCCAATCATCGTATCCAAGCCGACGGCAAACCGGCCGACGTCCTCACCGCGGAGCTTCTGAAAAAAGCGTTTCATTTGGACGCGCTCGTCTACCAAAATCCATTCACGGAAACGCTCGCCATCGACACCTACCAGCAAAAAGAAATCGATCCGACGCGCGTCCTCCTCCTCGGCCAAGACGCCCGCGCCATCACCCTCTTGCGCCATCTCTTCCTCGCCGGCTACCGCCCCCGGCTCGCCCACGCTCCCGAAGGCAGCCTCCTCCGCGAAGCCGCCGAAATTTATCAAGTCCCCTACCTCAGGGCGGAAAATCCGGAAGAAACGGAAACGCTCGCGCAAACCGCCGACATCGTCATCGCCATGAGCGCCCCTGTCTCGGCGCCAACGAATCCCTCCGCGAGAATCTACACGGAAGAAACGATTCAAGCAGACGAACTTCTCCGCCGCATCGACGCACATGCGCTGTGAAGGCGTTTTCGTGTCCGCTGTCCGCTGTCCGTTGGCCGCTTTCCGTCGTCCGTTTACCGTTCACCGTGTCTCATGACGCATGAAATACAAAGCGGCTCACGCGCGGTTCACGGTTCACGGTCGGCGGTTATCCGTTTACCGTCGTCCGTTTACCGTATCTCATGACGCATGAATCGCAAAGCAATTCACGCGCGGTCAACGGTCACACGGCAGGCGGTCAGCGGAGAAGGCGAAGTAAGAAGCGTTCAAAACAAACAAAAAGGAAATCGACGAAGTAAAGCCGATTCCCTTTTTTCTATATTAAAATTTTGTTTCTCCATGCTTTAGTAAAACAAATCTTTACTTTTTACCCGGATTTTACCCGCATAAGTAAAGATTTAGAAAAAGCGCATATCATCTCGATAAAAATTTCCAAGCAAAAAGAAATCCGCCGCACTGATGGATTTCTTTTTATTTGAAAATGATTTCTCCGAAGAAAAATACCACATCCGTTATCTGCTATCCGTTATCCGTTATCCGTATCTCCTTTGAGCATGAGAGCACCAAAGCCCTCACCTTTCAAGCCTTTCAATCCTTTTTCCAGCCCTTTCAAACTATCTTGCGACTGACAAAAACGCCAAGCACTTTGCAAGCATTTCAAGCATTTCAAGCCTTTTCAAGCCTTTCCAAGCCTTTCCAAGCCTCACCAAAAAATCTCAAAACGGTTTCTCCTCCGTCGCTTTGAAATTGTAGACCGGCTTCAACTGCTCGATGACGTCCACCGTTTCCCCGATGACCTCCAGGATATCTTCCGCGGATTTGTAGGCCATCGGCGCTTCGTCCAGGGTGCCGGCGCCGACGGAGGTCGTGTAGACGCCCGCCATTTCTTTTTCGTATTCTTCCAAAGACAATTCGTGGATGGCTTGCGTCCGCGACATGAGGCGACCGGCTCCGTGCGGCGCGGAGAAATTCCAGTCCGGATTTCCTTTTCCGACCGCCAGGATGCTGCCGTCGCGCATATTGAGCGGAATCAGCACCTTTTCGCCCTTGTGCGCCGCAATCGCGCCTTTGCGCAAAATTCGTTCTTCCACGTCGATGTAATTGTGGATCGTATGAAACGCTTCGCCCGCGAAAAGACCCGTCCGCTCGAGCAGCACTTTGGCAATCTGCTCGCGATTCTGTTTCGCAAATTCTTGGCAAAGTGCCACGTCGTGCAAGTACCGATCCAAATATTTCCCGGAAACGTAACACAAATCTTCCGGGATGGTTTCCTTGCGCTGCTCCTTCTTCAAATCGCGGATGGCCTGCTGCAATTCGTTTTGCCGCCCGCTCGCCTTGTACTCCTCGATGGTGTGCGCAATGCGCTCCTCGAGCGTTTCGCCGTGCGCGTTGAGCTCGACGGCCATGCGCTGGTAAATTTCGGCGACTTGCTTTCCGAGATTGCGGCTGCCGGTGTGAATCACCAGATAACGGCGCCCCGTCTGCGATTCATCGATTTCAATGAAATGATTGCCGCCGCCCAAGGTGCCGACGCTGCACGCGATCCAGTCCAGCCGTTTCAATTTTTCATAGCAATACAGCCGCGTGAGATCGAATTCGGCCTGTTTCTCATCCCAGACGTGCATGCCCGACGGCACGAAATGCGCCGCTTCGTCGAAAGCTTCAAAATCAATCGCCTGCCCGCCGAGATCCACAGTGTACATGCCGCAGCCGATATCGACGCCGACCACATTGGGCACGGCCTTGTCGACAATCGTCATCGTCGTCCCAATCGTGCAGCCCTTCCCGGCGTGAACGTCCGGCATGATGCGCACGCGGCTCCCCGCCGTCACGTCGTAGCTGCACATCCGCCGTATCTGCTCGCGCGCTTTCGGATCGATGGTTTTCGCAAAAGAAATCGCCGTCGCCATCGTCCCTTCAATCGTTTCCATCCTTCTCCCCTCCTATTTCTGCATCTGAATGAATTTGGAAACAGTATACAGGAAGGAAACAGAATGGAAAAGGCGAAAAAAGTGCGAAGTAGGAAATGAGAGGCGTGGCTTGATTCTTTCTTGGCGTCTTCGGCGTTTGTGGCAGAAACTTTCTGCTGATAGGGAAGAGGAAAGAGGGAAGAGAGGCGCGGCTTGATTTGTGCTTGGCTTTTCCGGCGTTTGTGCAAATTACTTTTGCAAGATAGAGATGGGAGGCCGCGCTTTTGCTTTCTTTGCTTTTGCGGCAGGCAAGATTGAGACGTCAGATAATCAGACGTCAGACATCAGACTTTATTTGTGTCGCTTCGCGACAATTTTTTATATAGCGCCTTCGGCGCCCCGCGACGCTGAAGGCGCACTTCAGGAAGAATGCTTTCGTCTCGGCGGTCTCCGGCCGCATTAGAAAAACGCGCGAGGCGCTTCCGCTTTCATCTGACGTCTGACGTCTCAATCCTGCCTGACAAAAAAGCTCAGCACGTCACCCTGTGCACTGTGTACTGTGCACTGTGCACTGCTTTACTGCTTTACTCCAATCTCCCACCCTCAATCCGTATCGTCCGTTCATGCCAGACCGCCAGCGTCGAGCGGTGACCGACGCTTAGGACCGCCGTGTCCGGGAGTTTCGTCAGCATTTCATACAATTTGGCTTCCATGTCCTCATCCATCG
>CAVHDO010000002.1:0-57529 GCA_963634795.1 Oscillospiraceae bacterium | reverse complement strand
CCCTCTCGCCTCTCATCATACCGACCGCTGCCAAAATTGTCAAACAAAAAATGCCCCCGCTTGGGAGCATCTCTCGTTTCTTATTTTCTTTCTTTGATTCTGGCCGCCTTGCCGGACAAACCGCGCAGATAGAAAAGTTTCGCGCGGCGGACAATCCCGCGACGCTTCACTTCAATCTTGGCCAGACGCGGCGAATGAATGAAGAACGTTCTTTCCACGCCGACGCCGTAAGAAATGCGGCGCACGGTGAACGTCTCGCGAAGACCCGCATGACGACGCGCAATCACGACGCCTTCATACACCTGGATACGTTCCGTCTTTCCTTCGATGACCTTCGTGTGAACCCGCACCGTATCGCCGGGGCGGAATTCCGGAATGTCGTCACGAAGCTGCTCATTTTCGAGCGTGTCGATAATATTCACGACTGTTTCCTCCTTACTTGGGCAAACGGCCACGCCGCGCCCCCAAAAACGGACATTCATGCCGACAACCGGCAGAGGACTGTCTCAACATACGAGAAATATTTTACCATGTCCGCCCCGGAATTGCAAATGAAAACAAATCTTTTCTATGCTAAATTTTCTATGCTAAACTTTTGGAAGCACACAGAGGTCAAGACATCAGATAGTCAGACGTCAGACATCAGATTGTGATACACTTTTGCATCAGGCGCGAGACGGTTATTCATTTTTAGCTGTTAGCCATTAGACGACGCTTTTGGAGTGCCCGGCTTTTTTTGTCAGACAATATACCAATATACGCTCCGTGCGATTTTTACACAAAGAGCCTCAACGCAGACGACATCATTTTCATCACCGCTCACTCTTTTATTCTGTTTCTTCAACTTCAAATCCATCCGAAATGCCGGCAGGCGTTGTAAATTCCGTCTTCTCCCGCAGGCGTCGTCACATACGTGGCCAGCGCCTTCAGCTCCTCTTTCGCGTTTCCCATGGCAATCGAGGTCCACTCCGGGCGAAACATGGCGCGGTCATTCATCCCGTCTCCGAAGACGACAATATCTTTATCCGCCGCCGACAGACGCTGCATCACGTAGCGAATGCCCTTGTCCTTTTGCGTCGGCTCCAAGAGCAACGTCCCGCGACGAAGCCAGACGTGCGAAAGACCGCAAAGATCGATTTCAGGCAATTCTTCTTTTCGACACGCGACAAAAATTTTGTAAATGTGCGGCGCGTGCAGGAAATCAAAATCCGGCGCGATGCGGACGTCGTAATATCGATTCGGAACTGCTTCCAAATAACGCACATCGGGTGTAAGCGCGATTTTCGCATTTTCCGTCGCCGCCGCCCAAGGGAAACGCGTCCGATCCGTCCTCGAAAAGAAATCGGCACATCGTTTGGAATTGAGACCAGTGTGATACAAAATCTCTCCGAAAAGAGTCACGCATTCGCCCCCGTCGGACACGGCCGATGAAATGCCCAAAGACGCGGCGACAGCGATGGCGTCCGCTTGGATTCTTCCCGTCGCGATGGCGACAAAATGACCGCGCGCCTGCAAAAGAGCGAGCGTTTCCTTTGTGCTCTCCGGCACTTCATTCGTCAATGGTTGCGTCAGCGTCCCGTCGATATCGAAAAAGAAATATTTCTTCATATTGTCCTGTTTCTTGAAAAAAGCTTTGACAAAGCGAGAAAAATTTGATATCCTATATCCGTTGCATGGGGGTATAGCTCAGCTGGGAGAGCGTCTGAATGGCATTCAGAAGGTCAGCGGTTCGATCCCGCTTATCTCCACCATTGGCCTGTCGAAAGACGGGCTTTTTTTCGTGGAGAAGCCGGGATTATTGCCTATTTCCTTTTGCGGCAACTGGAAAGAAAGTCTTTACACTGATAGAAATGAGATGCACCACTTTTATTCTTCTCCGTTTGGGTAGCATTAGAGATAAAAACTTTCCGATGATAGAGCCGAAAAGCAAAGCTGAAACCGCGTTTAATTTCCTGCATTTGGCACGAAAAATATACACCCTTTGATTTCCTTATCGAATCTGCTTCACAATCCCTTTCATTTTCCCGACGGAAATTCCCTCTGTCGACGAAACGGAATACGCAAAATCTCCTTCTTTCCACGTCGCGAGACGGATTTTCTTGCCGTCGCCCTTCATCGTCACCAATTTCTCTTTCACATCATACAAACCCGCACTTGGATACTGATTGTAATCGCCGGAAACATCTTTGCCTTTTCCTTTGCGGATGCGCAAGATTTCCTCGCCGTCGCGCCGATAAATCACCTCTGCCAATTCGCCGGGGATCGCTCGATACAGCGCCTCGGCTTTTTGGATGCGCGGCAGTGTCAGCGGAAATCCAGCGCCCTCCTGCATCCCGGCCGCCGTCACAAAATCCCGGAAAGGATTCGGCATCCCGACCGGCTCTTCCTTTTCTTTCACCGCCTCGGAGCGCGTAAACAGAATCACATTGCCATCGACGAAGACGGATTCCGGATCGTTTCCCAAAAGTACACGAAACAGGGAAACGGGCACAAATGTCACGCCGTCCTTCACGCAAGGCGGCACACCGAGCGAAAACGGCGCACTCGATACGGACATGCCGGCATTGACGGGCGAGACGGTATACGAATCCATGCCGGCCGTGACCGTCGCGCGCAAATTTCCGTCGTCGACCGAAATACGGCCGGCCTTCTCCGTCACGGAAAATCCGAGCTGCTCGGCCGTTTTCCGTAGCGGCACCATGAGCGCCGCCGTCACATCGATATCCTCTTTTCCTTCGACATGCAGCCGGACCGTTTCCTCTTTGACGCCCCAATTCATCGCCACATCCGCGCCGACGGCCGTCCCCATCCCCAGCGCCGTCGCCAACGCCGCTGCCATCCAAATTTTTCTCATCTCGCGCCTCCTTACAAATTCTGTTTCAAAAAAAATCCTGCCCCTACTCTATCATAAACTCCATCGATTCACAAGAAATTTTCACGCCGCCGTTTTTGTTTTCGGGCAAAAAGAAAAGCGGGGCAAGCCCGCTTTGAAAGGGAGGGAAGAAAACTTCCCAAGAGAGAGAGGGATCCGATGACATTTCCCTACTGCCATCGAATCATGAGAGAGGAAGAATATAGAAACTTCCGATAAGAAGCGCCGAAGAAACCGTTTCCGATTCCGTCGGACATTCCGTATCGAAAGTGACTATCGATACCGAGAAATTCCCGGGACGGAGAATGACATTTCCCTTCGCCATCCTCGTACGGAGTCGCCAGATACTTCACCCGCCGAGACTCCCTTTCAAAGACCGGATATCCTCACGACCGATCCCGAAATGCTCAACAAAAAAGCTTGCGTCCCCACCGATGCAAGCCGACACTACCCCTATAGAGGATAACGTCACCTTCCCATCACTCGTAGGTCAAACGGCAACAAAAAACAGGCAGTTCTCCTGACTTCGCATCCTTGCCTTTCCGCCTTCCCGGGAAATCCCAGTGACATTCTTGGATCGACTCTGCTATACAGTGGCGGGACCGTGCCGGATTTTCACCGGCTTCCCTATTAAGCCCCTTAAGGGGCACCTGCTTTTTCACTATTCTGTTGATGTTTGTATGATAGCATGCTTTTTTTGCCGTGTCAATAAAAAAGAAACGGTTTCCAAAAAGGAAATATCCGTTTCCTTCAGAACGTGCCGAGCACAAAAAACATATTTATCAGACGCGATACCGAATCCATACAGCCCCGGAGTCCAGCGCTTCCGCCTTCTCCAAGCGAAGAGGCGTGACGGAGCGATGCAGCGGCAACCCGTCAAACACCGCACCCATTCCGGCGCGTCCGTCGATACCGGCTCCGATCAAAATGCTCACTTCATCCAAAAGACCTTCCGCCAAAAATCCGGCATTGATATGTCCGCCTCCGACGACCGCCATCCTTTCGACTCCAAACACGCTTGCCAAAATTTCACAAACACGCGGAAGATCGATCCTTTCCTTACCGCAAGCAATCCACGAAATTTTCAAAGAATCCAGATAGGCCAAATATTCATGACTGACTTTTTCGCTTGTTGCCACCAATAAAGGACGTTCTGCAAAATCCGCCTGATTCCAAAGCAAAGTCCCCTTCGTATCGACAATGACTTCATACCCTTTGGCGTCCACTGCCTTGGAAACCCCTTCCCGTCCCAATGGCGTGACCGTCGCACTTTGAAATTTCCCGGGCAAGGCCATCTCAAGCTCTGCCGTCACCCGTCCGCTCACACGAGTCGGCGCCTCAAAAGAATCCAATGTCCGATAATAATCCTGCACGCCCGGCAGTTCCTCCGTCATGGCACAATCGATGCGCCCGTCGACCGAAGTCATCATATGACAAATAATATACGGTTTCTTCACTGCTATATCCTCCTGATTCCAATTTCCAACGAGCCATCCCCTCGTGTATCCTCATGCCATCCGACACGGACGGTCAACAGTTTGTCACACGGACAGCACAATTTCTCCGGCCTTTCCCGACTCTTCAAGCCTTCCCAAGCCCGGCACCAAAATTCATTCAAAGAAAAAGAAACAAAAACACCGCGCCGAATCATCAAGCCTTTTCAAGCCTTTATCCGCTTACCGTGCCTTACAAATCCCATGAAAAACAAAGCCATTCACGCACGGTAAACGGTCAACAGATGACGGCTAACGGTCACTCGCCCTTCATTTCCTCTTTCAAAAATTCCAGAAAAACCTTCGCCGGGCCGAAGACCGGATTGAGCTTTCTCCACGCCAAGACCGTCGACGTCGTCAGCGCAGGTGCCAAGGGACGAAAACAATAGCGTGCGGGATCGAGATCGGTCGTCGCCGCTTCAATGGTCAAAAGCACGGCGCCCTTCCGGACAAAAGGCAATGCATTGCTCAAAAGATTGTACGCGACCCCAATCTCCGGAGGATCCGTTTGCAGCCAATTTTTGAATTCTCCCTGCAAAATGGCGCGCCGGCTCATCAAAAAACGTTTCCCTTTCAAATCTTCCGACGTGATGGCCTTCTTTTGCGCCAACGCCGAATCCGTCGCCATCAGAATCCCCCACACATCCTTTTCCGGCAGGCGAATGAAATCATGACTTCCGATTTCGACCGGCTCCATCATCACTGCGAAATCCAAGAGACCGTGATCCAGCCGGTACTTGAGCAAATCCGCCGACGCCGTGTAAATATCGAAATGCACCCCGGGATATTTCTTTTGAAATGCCGGGATTTTTTCCAGAAACGCGTTGCTGCCCGCGTACACCCCGCTCCCGATCCGAATCTCGCCCGCGACATCTTGCCGCGTCTTGAAATCCGTTTCGATTTCCTCGGCCAAAAATAAAATATCCTCCGCCTTTTTTCGCAGCATGACCCCGGCCTCCGTCAGCGTCGTCCGTTTCCCGCGCGTAAAAAGCGGCGCGCCGAGCTCTTCCTCCAGCTGCGCAATCTGCCGAGACAGCGTCGGCTGCGTCACATGCAACACCTCCGCCGCCCGCGAAATATTCTCCTCACGCGCCACCGCCAAAAAATATTGCAACACCCGAAACTCCATCCACTTCACCCCTTCCGTAATACAAATCCTTCCTATTTTCATCAGCAGAAAACTTCCCATCCCAAACGCCGCAACAGGAAGGCAAGATACCGCCGCGCCTCTCTTCCCTATTTATTATAATGATTTTTCAATTATGCGACAATGCCTATATTGTCTTCTATCTTATGCTTAGAACAAATATTGTCATTCGCTGTTCGTAATCCGTAAGCCGTTTACCGTATCGCACTTCCCATGAAAAACAAAGCTCTCACACTCCAGCATTTTCAAACCTTTCATACCAAACCCTTGCAAAATCATAAAATTTGCGCAATAATAAGCACAGTTTATGATGTGTTAACCAAATCCATTGTACGCAAAGGAAATCCGAATGCAATTTAATTCATTCCTCTTTATTTTACTCTTTCTTCCCGTAACCGTATTTCTCTATTTTGGTATAGGTAGCTCGGGGAGGGGGGGGGGCAGACTTGCGAAGATTATCCTTGTTCTCGCAGATATCATCTTTTATGCCTATTCTGATGTAAAAATTTTCACCATACTGGGCATCAGCCTCATTCTAAACTTTGCTTTCAGTCTCCTACTTCAAAAAGCAAAACGCTCCTCACTCTTTTTGGCAGCTCCGATTCTCATCAATATCGGATTGCTTTTGTATTTCAAATACACCAATTTTTTCATATCCATTGCTGATCAATACGCCGGCATGAATTGGGCACCGAAAGAGCTCATGCTGCCCGTAGGGATCAGCTTTTTTACGTTTCAGCAAATTGCCTATCTCGTCGCTGTCCGCCGAAACCAAATCAATCGGATTTCTTTACTCGATTACCTCGCCTATATCCTGTATTTCCCCAAAATTTTAATGGGGCCGCTCATGGAGCCGGTTGATTTCTTACAACAATTCAACGACCAGCACGCGAAAAAAATCAACTGGGACAATATCGCCTGCGGCATTCAAATTTTCAGTTTCGGCTTATTCAAAAAAGTCATGATCGCCGACGTCTTTGCCAAAGGCGTCGCGTGGGGATTTTCTCATGCGGATAAAGCCACCGCCATGGACTGGATACTCGTGACATTGTTTTATACTTTGCAAATTTATTTCGATTTCAGCGGATATTGCGACATGGCCGTAGGCGTCTCCAAGATGCTGAATATCACCCTGCCCATCAATTTCGATTCTCCCTATCGGGCCCTTTCCGTCAAAGATTTTTGGAAACGCTGGCACATCTCTCTGACGCAATTTTTCACACACTACGTCTACATCCCTCTAGGCGGTAACCGAAAAGGCGCTGCCCGGACCTATATCAATATCATGATTGTCTTTCTGCTGAGCGGACTTTGGCATGGCGCCAATTTTACCTTCATTTTATGGGGCGCGTTGCACGGCCTCTTCCTTTGCGGTGACAACCTCTTCGCCAAATGGGAGCAAAAAATCCCCAAACTGATCCGCTGGCTCACTACGTTTGCCATTATAAACGGACTTTGGCTTCTCTTCCGCGCCGAATCCGTCGGGCAGTGGAAACACATCGTCAAAACCATCCTCAAAATGCAAAATACCACGATCAGCAACGGACTGATTTCCTGCTTCCGTTTACCGGAAATTCCTTTCCTCATCGATGTATTTCATTTGGGTTTCACCGCCGACATCAAAGCATTCTGGCTCTTCGCATACCTCATCGTAGCCTTGGGAATCTGCCTGCTTCCGGGAAACAATTACAGATCTCTCCACGTATTGTCGGTTCGGACACTGATTTTGGCCGCATTGGCCTTCCTTTGGGGGCTAATCAGCTTAAGCAACGAATCAGTTTTTGTGTATTTTAATTTTTAGGAAACGAAGGAAATGAAAGCAAAATATTGGTTGACCGGATGGTTTCTTTTCGTCGGAACGGCGCTGAGCGGACTCGCTTGGACTGTCTATACCATTGATCCGTATATGCATTATCACAAACCGAATACGGAAAAATATTTTTACATTTTGAATAATCAAAGAAGTCAAAACGACGGCATCACGAAGCATTTTGATTATAATGCTGTCATCACAGGGACATCCATGACCGAGCATTTTAAAACTTCGGAACTGGACGAAACTTTTGACGTAAAATCCATCAAAGTGCCTTATTCAGGCGGTAGTTTTAAAGAAATCAATGACAATCTGATTGTCGCTTTTCAGCATCAACCGAATTTAAAAGTAATTATAAGAGCACTAGAACCTTATAAATTTTTTAGCAATAAAGATCAAATGCGGCTGGATTTAGGAGCATATCCAACCTATCTATATGATAACAATCCTTTCAACGACGTATATTATCTATTTAACAAAGACGTTTTTTCCAGAATATACAAAATGATTAGGGATTCTAGAAAAAAGAATTTTAAACCGGGTATGACTTCCTTCGATACCTATTCAAAATGGCAAGAAAAAGTTAAGTTCGGAGTCAAAACCGTCTTACCAAAGGGCGTCGAATTATCCAACCCGAAAAACAGCAAACTTTTAACAGAACAAGAAAAAAAGACCATCCACGACAATATCACACAAAATGTAACCTCACTAGCCGCTCAACATCCGGAGACGACATTTTACTATTTCTTCGCTCCACACAGTATCGCTTGGTGGTTAGACACAAAAAATAACGGCACGCTCCACCGCCAGATGGAAGCCGAAAAATATGTCATCGAGCTCATTTTGGAGCATCCAAACATTCGCCTTTTCTCCTTTGATAATCGGACGGACATCACCGCAAATCTAAACTATTACAAAGATACACATCATTACGGAGAATGGGTTAACAGTTTCATGTTACAAGCCATGCACAACGGAAAATATCTTTTAACGAAAGACAATTACCAAGACTACCTATCTCAGAAAGAAAAATTTTACACGACATTCGATTATGCGTCCCTTGCCAAGCAGGAAGACTACGAATGCGATGACTACGCCGGCGCACTGCTGAACCAAGAAATTACGGGAGCTATCCCCATGGATTTGCTCGCGTTGCCGGATACCATCATCGAAATCTCAAATGCAAATATTTCGGACGACGCCGCGGGACGCCCCATCCTACACTGTTCAAGCAAAGAAAATCCAATCGAAAACGCAGACAAAATTTCTTTCGCCGGCCTCAGAGTCAAAATCAAAGACATGACCGGCTATCGCTACCTTGTTTTCAACGGGAAGCGGATACAAGGAAGCGGTGTGCCGATCGTTACGATTCTTAAAGAAGACGGAACCATCCTTTCCAAATTCTCTCCCGACAAAAAGAAAATCGACAACAAGCAGCATCAATACCTGATTTCCATCCCACCGCTTCAAGATCCCGTCATTCTCTCCTTCGACGCATCCCCGGTGCAAGAAAAAGAAGCAGATTTCTCCTATCAATTCAGCGATTTGATGCTATACTAAACGTCGCTCCATAACAATTCCCAAATCAAAAGAGGATTCCACCGAAATATGTGGCGTCCTCTTTTTGTTTCCCACTTCTTTCTTAATCCGGCTGTCTCCGGCAAAAAAATCAAACTGTAAATGACTGATTTCATACATATCGTCAATCATTCCCCTATAATCATTACGGAACCACTGATTCAATCAAAGAATCTTATTTTGCAGCATAATTATGCAATGCGTGCGCCTGCAAATTCCTTAAATAGTTCACTATTCGCGTCACCTTTTCCCTTGCCTTACATCATTATGCTTCACAAAATCAGATAACGATTGAATCAGCGCTTCCTTACCTCCAAAAAAATGACGAACACGAAAAAATTTGACAATATAGGGATTGAGATATTTCATCTTTCAATGCTCTTTCGCCCTCTGTCAAAATTTTGTCAAAACCTGTTTCATCTGCGATCTTGCCCACAAAAAAACAGCGCCGAAGCGCTGCTTTTCTGATTTTGGTTTCCGATTAGCCGATAACGAACAGCTGATCGCCGCCCTGGACGGACAGGCCGACCTGTACGGCAATGGACTTAATGGTGCCGGAGCACGGAGCCATGATCGGGTTGCCCATCTTCATTGCTTCGAGAACCATGACTTCATCACCTTCGCTGACGGCGTCGCCGACTTTCTTCGCGATGGAGGTGATCTTGCCCGGCATCGGGGAATCAACGGAGGTTTCACCTGCTGCTACTGCTGCCGGAGCTGCTGCTGCCGGAGCCGGTTCAGCCGCCGGAGCCGGAGCCGCGGCCGGAGCCGGAGCTGCTGCCGATGCGGGAGCTGCCGCCGGAGCCGGAGCTGCCGCCGGAGCCGCTGCGCAAGCGCAACCATCATTGATTTCAACATTGTAAGCTACACCGTTTACGGTTACTGTGAGTTTTCTCATTGTCTTTCTCTCCTTAATAATGATTCAGAATCAATCAAAACTGCTCTACACCGGCAATGTGTGCCGCTGCGGTCCATCCGACGTTTTTCTGTGCCAGACGAATGGAAGCCACTTCGCCGCCGCCCATACAAACGAGGGCTGCTGCGATAGCTGCTACGACAGCGCCATTGTCGGCAGCCGGTGCCGCTTTGGCAACCGGTGCGGGAGCCGCTGCTGCTTTGGCAGCCGGTTTGGCCGCCCCTGCATTGAGTTTGCTGTTGATACCATTGAGCATCACGAGGCAAATCAATGACAGTACGGCAGCTGCGCCGCTAATGGCAATAGACATGTCCATTTGTCCCCATCCTTTCTTTGATTATATTTCAAACGGCTACCTATTACAGCGGAATATTTCCGTGTTTCTTCGCCGGATGAAGCTCTCTCTTGCTGGCGAGCATCGCCAAAGCATTGATGATGTACGGACGGGAATCTTTCGGTTCAATGACTGCATCTACATAGCCACGTTCTGCAGCTTTGTAAGGAGTCGCGAATTCTGCGACGTATTCTTCGGTGCGTTTCTCTTTCTCCGGATCTTTCTTGAAGATGATGTTCGCGGCACCGGCCGGGCCCATAACGGCGATTTCAGCCGTCGGCCAAGCAAATACCTGATCGGCGCCCTGTTCGCGGGAGCACATAGCGATGTAGGAACCGCCGTATGCTTTGCGGATGATGAGCGTGACCTTCGGAACGGTCGCTTCGCAGTATGCAAACAGCATTTTCGCGCCGTGACGAATGACGCCGGCATATTCCTGCTGTTTGCCCGGAAGGAATCCGGGAACGTCGACGATGTTCAAAAGCGGAATGTTGAACGCATCGCAGAAGCGAATGAAACGGGACGATTTGTCGGACGCATTGTAGTCGAGGCAGCCGGCCATAAAGGAAGGCTGGTTCGCAATGATGCCGACGGTCTGGCCGTCCATGCGAGCGAAGCAGGTGATGATGTTTTTCGCCCAATCTTTGGCGACATCATAGTATTCACCGTTATCGACGATTGCCGCGATGACTTTGTACATATCATACGGAGCGTTCGCATTTTCCGGCATAATCGTGTTCAGGGATTCTTCCGTACGGGTCGGGGAATCGGTGGTATCCACGATCGGAGCGTCTTCCATGTTGTTGCTCGGGAGGAAGGAGAGGAGATAACGAATCTGGCTGATGCAGTCGTCATCGTTCTCTGCCGCGAACTGCGCGACACCGGAAATGGTGTTGTGCGTCACAGCGCCGCCCAGAGCTTCCGCGGTGATCTTTTCGCCGGTGACGGATTCGACAACCGCCGGGCCGGTGAGGAACATCTGGCTGGTGCCCTTCACCATGTAGATGAAGTCGGTCAGAGCCGGGGAGTACACAGCGCCGCCTGCGGACGGTCCCATAATCGCGGAGATCTGCGGGATGACGCCGGAAGCAACGGTGTTGTTCCAGAAAATTTTGCCGTAGCCGGAGAGAGCATCGACAGCTTCCTGGATACGAGCTCCGCCGGAATCGTTCAAGCCTACGCAAGGAGCGCCGACTTTGAGAGCGAGTTCCTGTACGTGCACAATCTTGGCCGCATGCATTTCGCCAAGGGAGCCGCCTTCGACGGTGAAGTCCTGCGCGAATGCAAATACGAGACGGCCGTCGACAGTGCCGTAGCCGGTGACAACGCCTTCGCCCGGGAGATCTTTCTTTTCCTGGCCGAAGTTGTGGCAGCGGGATTTGACGAGCGCATCGACTTCGACAAAGGAGCCTTCGTCAAAGAGCTTGGCAAGTCTTTCGCGAGCGGTCAGCTTGCCTTTGCTATGCTGCTTCTCCACGCCTTTTTCTCCGCCCATTGCCTCGACATGGTCAAGGTTTTTGTGCAGGAGTTCAATTCTTTCTGCAACAGATAACATTCTTACACCTCCAAAATACTTTCCCTTCACAAGGGGGCTCTGACAGATACGGACAGAGCCGTTCCGTTTCTGAATTTATAAAGATTTCTCTATTCAGATCAGAAGGAAGGACCGCCGGGACGTTCGGTCAGTTCGATCAAAACGCCGGTCGTAGCTTTCGGATGCAAGAATGCAATGTGGCAGCCGCCTGCGCCTACGCGCCATTTCTTGTCGATGAGGCGAACGCCTTTCGCATCGAGATCGGCAAGAGCCGCCGCGATGTCATCGACGCGAAGAGCTACATGCTGATAGCCGTTTTTGCCGCCGTTGCCCGCAATGTACTTGGCGATCGGGCCGTCTTCCGTGGTGGATCCCAGGAATTCGAGTTCGCAAGCTTCGGACTGTGCGGACGGTTTGAAGAAGCTGGTGGTGACATGCTGTTCTTCGACAGTTTCATCATCCATCAACGGTTTCAGGCCGAGGACTTCCATAGCCATTTGCTTGGAAGCCTGCAGATCAGCAACTGCTACGCCTACATGGTCGACACACAATACTTTGAATGCCATAATAATTCCTCCTTTGAATTATTTTAATATATCTCCTACAATGGAATCAACGACTGTGTACGGATCGGTTTGCCGTTCATAGACTTGTTCCACGTAGTCGGCGAATTTGCCCGTCTGGGTGATTTCACCCAACACACGACGGGAGATGCGATCATGAATCATCTCGCCCAGCTCGGTCTTGACGCGTTCACGGCGTCTTTCTTCGAGCAGACCGGATTCTTCAAGATATTTGCGATGTTCATTCAGGGAATTCACGACGTCTTCGACGCCCTGTCCCTCGCTGGCGATGGTTCTTTCAATCGGAGGCCGCCAATCCTGTGCTTCGCCCAAATCCAGCATCATCTCAATTTCGATATTGAGACGGTCGGATCCGTCGCGGTCGCACTTGTTGATGGTGAAAACATCACCGATTTCCAAAATCCCCGCCTTGATGGCCTGAATGTCGTCGCCCAGTCCGGGTACGAGCACAACCAGTGTTGTATCCGCATTCTTGACTATATCTACTTCAGACTGTCCGACGCCTACGGTCTCGATGAAAATGACATCGATTCCCCATGCGTCCATCAGTTTGACAGCATCCGTTGTTTTCCTGGACAAACCGCCCAGACTGCCACGCGTACCCATGCTGCGGATGTAAACACCCTGATCCAAGGTCAGATCATTCATACGGATACGGTCGCCCAAGATGGCGCCGCCGCTGAATGGACTTGTCGGGTCAATCGCGCAAACTCCGACTGTTTTGCCCATTTTCCGGTAGAATTTCACAAGTTGGTCTGACAGTGTGCTCTTACCCGCACCAGGCGCACCGGTAACACCGATGACCTGTGCACGACCGGTATGGTGATAGATCTCTTTCATGATCTCTTCATAGCCATCCCGCTCGTTTTCTACGATGGTTATCGCTCTTGCTAAGGCACGTCTGGAACCTTTCCAGAAATCTTCCATAGAGAATTCCATAACTTTTTTACCTTTCGTAAGAGTAGTCAAGTTGGAAGGGGCCACCACACGGCAGCCCCGCCGCAACTGAATGACTTAATTTAACCGACTGATCTCTCGATTAGACGTTTTCTTTGATGAAATCGATGATGGTCTTGGTCGGAGTTCCCGGAGTGAAGACGGCTTTGACACCGGCTTTTTCGAGGCCGGGAATATCTGCAGCCGGAATGACGCCGCCGCCGATAACGAGGACATCGCCCATTCCTTTTGCTTTGAGCTTTTCTACGATTTCCGGGAAAAGGGTATTGTGAGCACCGGAGAGCAGGGAGAGAGCCACGACATTGACGTCTTCGGCGTCTGCTGCTTCTACGATTTGATCCGGGGTCTGACGGAGACCGGTGTAAATAACTTCCATACCGGCATCACGGAGAGCGCGAGCGACAACTTTAGCGCCGCGGTCATGGCCGTCGAGGCCCGGTTTTGCAACGAGTACTCTGATCATTTTATCTGCCATTGTTGATTACCTCCAGAAAGTCCAATTATTAGAGAAGTGCTTTTGCTTTGTATTCGCCGAAGACCTGACGGAGTACGCCGCAGATTTCGCCCAGCGAGCAGTACGCACGTACGCAGTCGAGAATGACCGGCATCAGGTTGACGGATTCATCGGCAGCTGCCACTTTGAGTTTCGCAAGTTCTTCCTGAACTTTTGCGTTGTCGCGTTCCGCTTTGACTTTGGCGAGCTTGCTCTTCTGGAATTCGCCCGCGGAAGCGTCGATGCGAAGCAAACCTTCGACCGGCGGTTCTTCCATGGTGAACTTGTTGACGCCGACGATGACTTTTTCGCCGGATTCAACAGCCATCTGCCAAGCATAAGCAGAATCCTGGATTTCTTTCTGGATGTAGCCCTTGTCGATAGCTTCGACGGCACCACCCATTTCATCAATCTTCGCGATGTATTCACGAGCTTCTTTTTCGATCGCGTTGGTCATCGCTTCGACATAGTAGGAGCCGCCGAGCGGATCGACTACGTCAGCCAGACCGGATTCGTACGCCACGATCTGCTGCGTGCGCAGAGCAATGGTGACGGATTCCGTGGTCGGAAGAGCAAGTGCTTCATCACGGGAGTTGGTGTGCAGGGACTGGGTGCCACCCATGACAGCGGCAGCAGTCTGCAGAGCAACGCGGACAATGTTGTTGTTCGGCTGCTGAGCGGTCAGCATGGAGCCTGCAGTCTGGGTATGAACACGAAGCTGCATGGACTTCGCCTTCTGAGCGCCGAAACGTTCTTTCAGGATGGAAGCCCACAGACGACGGGATGCACGGAATTTCGCGACTTCTTCGAGGACGTTGTTGTGAGCGTTCCAGAAGAAGGAGAGGCGGCCTGCGAAGTCATCGATATGAAGACCCGCTTTCAAAGCTGCTTCGATGTAAGCGATGCCGTCGGCAATCGTGAATGCGATTTCCTGTGCAGCCGTGGAGCCTGCTTCACGGATATGGTAGCCGGAAATGGAAATCGTGTTCCACTTCGGTACATTCTGGGAGCAGTATTCAAAAATGTTGGTGATCAGACGCATGGACGGTTTGACCGGGAAAATGTAGGTGCCGCGAGCAGCGTATTCTTTCAGAATATCATTCTGAATCGTGCCGCGGAGCTGATCAGCCGGTACGCCCTGCTTTTCCGCAACGGCGATGTACATGGCGAGCAGTACGGACGCCGGAGCGTTGATGGTCATGGACGTGGAAACTTTACCGAGATCGATCTGGTCGAACAGGATTTCCATATCCTTGAGGGTGTCGATGGCCACGCCGACTTTACCGATTTCGCCCTGAGCGATGGAATCGTCGGAGTCATAGCCGATCTGGGTCGGAAGGTCAAAGGCGCAGGAGAGGCCGGATCCGCCGTTTTCAATCAAATAGCGATAACGCTTGTTGGATTCTTCGGCAGTTGCAAAGCCTGCATACATGCGCATGGTCCAAAGACGACCGCGATACATGGTCGGCTGTACACCGCGGGTGTAAGGATATTCACCCGGGAAACCTAGGTCTTTTTCATAATCGAAACCTTCGATATCAAGCGGGGTGTACAGTTTGTTGAATTTCAGCCCGACTCTTTCGGGAGTCTTTGCGCACGCTTTTGCATAAGCTTCCTCATACGCTGCGAGTTTGGCTTTCAGGGATTCGTTTGCCATAGGTTCATCTTCCTCCTATTGAAAAATAAATGGTGAAGGAAACCTTTCCGATTTCCGGTGAATACATTGCGCATTTTCTGTCTTCTAATGTATCCGAAACCGAAATGTTCCCGAGTATAGATCCGAAAGGGCGCCCCGCGAGGCCAAAGCGCCGCGGGAGACCCTTGGGAGCTATGTATATGATGACCGCCGAAGCGGACAATCAACAAGTGTGTCTTTTCAAGATGGGATGTTTTTATTATTTCTTGAAAAGCATGGTGCCATTCTCTGCCAGGCTTTCATGGAAAGCAAACGCTTTGGAGAGAATGTGCGGGGTCTGCGAATTGCCGCAAACTTTACAAGCTTCGTTGAAGTAATCCAACAGCTGATCGCGATAAGACGGATGAGCGACATTATTGATGATGACTTTCGCTCTTTCCTTCGGAGTCAAGCCGCGAACATCCGCCACGCCGTTTTCAGAGATGAAGACATGGGTATCATGTTCGGTATGATCGATATGCGTGCACATCGGAACGATAGCGGAAATCGCGCCGCCCTTCGCCACACTGTGGCAGAAGAAGCAGGACAGAAACGCATTACGCGCAAAGTCGCCGGAGCCACCGATCCCGTTCATCATCTTGGTGCCGGAGGTATGCGTGGAATTGACATGCCCGTAAATATCCATTTCCAAAGCGGTATTCATGCCGATGACGCCGATACGACGGACAACTTCGCCATTATTGGAAATTTCTTGCGGACGAAGAATGATTTTCTTACGATATTCATCGATATTATCATAGAAACGCTGCAGGCCGGCCGGAGACGGAGAGAGAGACGTACCGGAGATCATATCGATCTTGCCGCCGTCAATCAAGTCAAACATGCCGTCCTGGATAACTTCGGTGTATACGGAAAGGTTCCGGAAGCTGGAACGAACGAGGCCGTTGATGACGGCATTCGCCACATTGCCCACGCCGGACTGAAGCGGAAGCAGATTTTCCGGCAGACGGCCGTGTTTCACTTCATTCGTCAGGAATTCGACCAAGTTGTCGCCCATCTTCGTCGCGTCGTCATCGAGCGGAGCCAAATCACGGGTGACATCGGGCAGATCGCACGGAACAATGGCCACAATCTTGGACGGATCGCACGGGACATAAGTCGTGCCGATGCGGTCGCCCGCCGCCGTAATCGGAATCGGCTTGCGATGCGGCGGATTCGGCATTTCATAAATATCATGCATGCCTTCGAGAGCGACCGGCTGCGTGGTATTCACTTCGATAATGACTTTCTTCGCCTGGCTGATAAAAACAGGGCTGTTCCCAATCGCCGTGGTCAAAACGAGGCCGCCTTCTTTGGTGATTTTGCAGACTTCGATAACCGCAAAATCCGGACCGGTGACGCGTTCGCCTGCCGCATTGGAGAAGAAACCTTCACGGAACTGCTGGGCAGAATGGCTCAGATGCAGATCGCAGTAACCCAAATCACCGCTGTTGATGGCTTTGCGGAGCACCGCATTGGTCTGATACGGGGTACGGAGACGCACGCCGCCTGCTTCAACCAATTCCTTGTCGATCTGGCTGCCGGTGGATGCGCCGGTCCAAACATCGACCTTAAACGGATTGGCTTTCATTCTTTCAGCGAGTTCATGCATGGTGATTTTCGGATATCCGCACGGCGTAAAGCCGGAGATGCCGATAATGTCGCCCGCCTTGATCATCGCTGCCGCGGTCTTCGCGTCGCAGACTTTGGAGAGCAAAGATTTGTCTTCAATTCTGCTAAGGAATTCGCTGTCATTGGTGTCGATCATTACTTTCATCCTCCCTAAACAAAATAAAATGAAAAACTATAAAACCCGCAGTTTGAAACCACAGAGTCTTTTCCAAAACGCGGCGAAGCGCCGCACACTCGAAACGAGCATCCGTCCCCGTATTTCTGTTATATTTGAGGCTGCATTTCCCATCAGCAAGGATGCCGATTGACCGAGCTTTCTCGCTCCATGCCCTTTCAAACTACCCTATTATACCACAAATTTATTTTTTATCAGCATTTTATTCGTCAATTGCACTGCCCCAAAAATTCTAATACGCGTTATAAAAAAATCCTATCACAGATTCTTAAAAAATCTTTCAATTCCGTATTGACAAACTCAAAAATTCAAAATATTTCCATCGTACGCTACTTTTTTCGTCTCGTCTTTCCGATTTCCAAAAAATCATTCCCTCACGCCGCCCATTTCCCTTTCTTTTCATACAAAGAACAAGTCATTCCCAATGCGCACAAACTCCAGAAGACAAGGGACAGCGCACGGCTGAAAAGGACATGATCGCCGAGGCCGTACACGGAAAGGCCGACGATTCCCAGCAGCAACCCGAGACCCACAGCGCGCGAAAACGGCGCAAGCGATTTTCGATACAAACGCAAAGCCAACATCGCGTGGCCGAAATAAAACCAGAAAAATCCGATCGATCCGGGAATCCCGACTTCCGCCGTGACGGACAAATACATATTGTGCGCGTGATAAATGAGCACCGTGGGATCCTGGATGTAAAAATTGTACCACGGATAAGTCGCAAAATAAATGCCCCATCCGATACCGGTCAGCAAATGCTCCTGAATCATCGCGACCGTCACTTCCCACAGCGCAAAGCGGAGCGCCGTCGAAGTGTCTTCTCCGGAAAAAATGGAAAGAAACCGCTCCGTGAGCTGCCCTTGATAGAAGAAAAGCACGACAGGCACCGCAAGAAATACCAACCAAAACCGTTTATCGTACACCATAGCCAACACGGCGAGCATCGCAAAAAAAGCCATCCACGCGCCGCGCGAATACGTCAAAAGCAGACAAAGCACGGCCGCCGCGCCGGCAATCCCGAGCCCCACTCGCAACGCGCGACGTTTTGCAAAAAAGAAAAACGACGTCATCATTCCAATCGCGACGAGAAGATACCCGGCGTACAAATTCGGATTTCCCAGCGTGGAATACATCCGCCGATACAAGAGCGGAAAGCGTTTCGCATCAATCCAGCCCTGCGCCGCCGCTTCATCGGCCATGTCCGACATGTCCAAAAATTGAAAAATCCCGTACATCAAAACGCACAGAAAAGAAAGAAACAGCCCACGCAAAAAGCCGCGCCGATCTTCCTCCGTTTCCATATACGAAACGAGCAAGACGTACAGCAAGGCATACATCAGCGGCAAGAAACACCAATTGAAAAGAGAAAAACGCCAATCGATGGCAAAATGCGTCGAAATGAGAGAGCAAACCATAAACAGCAATCCCGGACGCCAAAGGGATCCGCAGCGCCACTCGTTTCCGAAACGAAAACGGCGATACAAAGAAAATGCAGCCGCCAAAAAGAGTGGCACATAAAAAAATACGTCGTGAATCGGCGCAATGAATACGGCCGCGCAAAGAAGATACACGATCCATTTTCGCGTATCCCACGCATTTTCATTTCTTGCCATGCCCATGCCAACCTCCCACAACGGAACCGTTTTATTTCTTTCGTATTATATCCGAAATGACGAAAAGCGGGAAGCGATATTTTTCGTAAAGGAAGCGCTGATTAAATCGTTATCTGATTTTGCGAAAAGCATAATTATGCAAGGCAAGGAAAAAGATGACGCGAATAGTGAGCTATTTAAGGAATCTTTTGACGCAGCATTGCATAATTATGCCGCAAAATAAGATTCTTCGATTTAATCAGCGCTTCCTAAGCAAAAAACCGATCATCCACTGTGGGACAATCGGTTTTGATTTGAAATTTTTTCAATCAGAAGCTCGGGACAATCGCGCCTTTGTATTTTTCTTCCAAGAATTTCTTCACGGTCTCGCTCTGCAGCGCCTTCACAAGCTTTTGGATTTCCGGACGGTTTTCATCGCCTTCACGCACGACGACGATATTCGCATACGGGGAATCCTTGCCTTCCGTGTAGACTGCCTTCGACGGATCGAGCTTCGCTTCCAAAGCGAAATTCATGTTGATGACGGAAATATCGGCATCTTCCAACGAACGCGGAAGCTGCGGCGCTTCCAATTCGGAGAACTGCAGATTTTTCTTGTTTTCCACAATATCCTGCGGCGTCGCGGTGATCGGAGCACCGTCACGAAGCTTAATCAGGCCGGCAGCCTGAAGCACGAGAAGCGCACGGCCGCCGTTCGTCGGATCGTTCGGAATCGCGACATGCGCGCCTTCCGGCAATTCGGCGAGATCTTTGTGTTTCGCGGAATAGACCGCCATCGGTTCGAGATGAACATTCGCCACGGACACGAGTTTCAAATTGCGATCCTTGCAGAACTGATCCAGATACGGCTTATGCTGGAAATAATTGGCATCCAATTCTTTTTCCGCCAGCGCCAAATTCGGCTGGACGTAATCGGTGAATTCCACAACTTCGATATTCACGCCGTCTTTCTTGAGATTGTCTTTGACTGCATTCAAAATCTCCGCGTGCGGTACGGGAGACGCACCAATCTTCAGCGTGACTTCTTTGCCGTCCGCCGGCTTGGCCGCCGCTTCTTTCTTATCTCCGCCGCCGCAAGCTGTCAAGAAACCGAGTGCAAACACGCCTGCCGCCGCAGCCGCTACCCATTTCAAACTTTTCTTCACAATCCATTCCCCCTTCTTAATGAATCAAAAATTAGGTTGATTTATTATAGCACGCCAAGTCAAGAAATTTCGTAAAAAGTATAATGATCGCACAAAAAAAGATGTCTCTCAAAGAAACATCTTTCTTTCCTGATTTTTATTTCTCTTTCGGCACACTTTTTTCGGCGCGAATCGTCGTGTCGTCGGACACTTTCACCGTCGCTCCCACACGGGCGCGCGCATCCGTGTCCCCGTCGCTTTGCCGACGCAAACGCACGTCGCCGTCAATCGTGATGCTCGGGCCGCGCCGCAGTCTTTTCGGTTTCCAATCGTGCGCTTCCAGCTCTCTCTCATACTCTTCTTTGATTTTCTCCAAATCGGCTTTGTCCTGTTCGTCCAAATTTTTTCCGTTGTCGAGCAAATCGATGATAAAAGTCGTGAGCTCATAGCGCGTGATTCGGCCGCGCATTTTGATGTCGTCATAGGTATAATTCGGCGCTTTTCCCGCTTGCACCATCCGCACGACCGCTTTGTATTCGCGCGTCCTCGTATCCGCCTCATCAAAAGAATTCGGCGCCATCACATTGTACGCCGATACCGTCGGAGCCTGCGCTGCCGACAGCGACAAAGCAGACAATAAGAAACAAAGGCACAGTTTCTTTCGATTATCCATCACAAATCGTCTCCTCCACGACGGAAAGCAATGCCTCCCGCCCTTTCCCGTTTAAGGAAGAATACACAATCGGTGCGCGCTCGGTCAAAAACAATTTTTTCAGCGCCGCCGCATTTTTCATCGTATCGGACGAGCCGAGCTTATCCGCTTTCGTCCCGATGATCTGCACGGGCCGATGCATCGCCTGTATCCAAGAGAACGCTTCTTCGTCAATCGCCAGCCCCGGGTGCCGCAAATCCACCAAGAGACAAATCAGCCGAAGATCCGGAGATTTCTTCAGATAATCCGCAATGAAATCCGACCACAAATCCTTGCTCTTTTGCGTCGCTTTGGCGAAACCGTAGCCCGGCAAATCGACCAGATACCAATCTTTTCGCAACTCTTCTCCGTCCTCGATTTTCCGACGCGACTGAATGGCGAAATAATTGATCGTTCTCGTCTTTCCCGGTTCCTTGCTGACGAGTGCCAGTCGCCGCTTTCCGCAAAGCGAATTGATGAGAGACGATTTTCCCACATTGGAACGCCCGATGAAAGCGATTTCCGGCCGTCCCTCTTTCGGATATTGACCGCGATTCACCGCCGAGCAGACGTAAGCGGAAGAGACGATATGAAACGCGCCGGTGTCTTTGATTTCTGCCATTTCAATCCTCCAAGACTTGATCCAAGACGTCATCCATATGCTTGACGGGAATGAAATGCACCGTATCGCGGACCGTTTTCGGAATTTCCTCCAAATCGCGCACATTCTTTTCGGGGATCAAAATATTTTCAATTCCCAACTGCGCCGCCGCGAGCGATTTTTCTTTCAACCCGCCGATGGGAAGCACTTCGCCCGACAAGTTGATTTCGCCCGTCATCGCATAATCCGACCGCACTTTCCGACCCGTAAAAGCGGAAGCCATCGCCGTCGCCATCGTAATGCCCGCCGACGGCCCGTCTTTGGGAATGGCGCCTTCCGGCAAATGAATATGAATATCTTCTTTTTCGTAGAAATGATCGGAAAGCCCCAAGGTTTCCGCGCGGCTCCGGATGTACGTATAGGCCGCTTGCGCCGATTCTTTCATCACGTCGCCCAGCTGCCCCGTGAGTTCCAGTTTTCCGCTGCCTTTCAGCGCGACCGCTTCCACATCCAGCACCTCGCCGCCGACAGCCGTCCACGCCAATCCGTTCACGCGACCCACGGCGCTTTCGTGCAAATCCGCCGACCGGATAAATTTATACGGCCCCAAATACGCTTCCACCGTTTTGGCCGACAGCGGCGGCACGCCCTCTTCGCGCATGACCACCTGCTTGGCCGTCTTGCGGCAAAGACTCCCGATGATACGCTCCAACTCCCGCACCCCGGCTTCCCGCGTATAATTTCTGACGAGAATTTGCAGCAATCCTTTCGGGAAACGAAGCACATCACCGGACAATCCGTTTTTCTCCCGTTCGCGCGGTACCAAATACTGCCGCGCAATTTCCAGTTTTTCTTCCTCCGTGTACCCCGGAAGAGAAATCATTTCCATGCGATCCAGGAGCGGCTCCGGAATCGTCTGCGTCGTATTGGCCGTGCAAATGAAAAACACTTGCGACAAATCAAACGGCATGTCCATATAATTGTCCGTGAAAGCTTTATTCTGCTCCGGATCCAGCGCTTCCAAGAGGGCCGACGCGGGATCGCCTCGAAAATCTGCGCCGACTTTGTCGATTTCATCGAGCAAAATCACGGGATTCATGGATTTCGCCTGCGACATTGCGGAAATGAAACGCCCCGGCATGGCACCGACATACGTCCGCCGATGTCCGCGAATCTCCGCCTCATCCGTGATACCGCCCAAAGAGATTCTTGCGAATTTCCGGCCCATCGCCCGCGCAATGGATTTCGCCAGACTCGTCTTCCCGACGCCGGGCGGCCCCACAAAGCACAAAATATTTCCCTTGGCATTCGGCGCCAAAATTTTGACGGCCAAATATTCCAAAATCCGATCCTTGACTTTTTCCAATCCGAAATGGTCTTCATCGAGCATTTTTTTCGCGCGATGCAAATCCAAATTGTCCGCCGTCTCCTCGTTCCACGGCAAATCAAAAATCCAGTCCAAATACGTCCGAATCACATTGGCCTCGGCGATCCCCGGCGCCATCGAATCCAAGCGCGAAATTTCTTTGGCCGTTTTTTCGTAAATCTCCTGCGGTAACCCGGCTTTTTCCAATTTTTCGCGATACTCGTCGATTTCTTCGTCCGCGTCCTCTTCGCCGAGCTCCTCGCGAATGGAATGAATTTTGGAACGCAAGAAATATTTCCTCTGCTCCTCGGACATATAATTTCTCGCGTCTCCGTTCAGCTTGGTTTCGATTTCCGTGATTTCCAGCGCCGTATCCGTCAGCTGTTTCACCTGCTCCAAACGATCCTGCACGTCGAGCATCTCCAAAATAGATTGGCGTTTTTCCGGTGAAAACGGAAGCTGCGCGATGATGAAATCCGCCACTTGCCCCGGATCTTCAATTTCCCGAAGTTGCGTCGCCGCTCCCTCCGGCAAAGTTTTCTTCGCAGCTTCCATCCATTTGAAATATTGATCCAAAATCGCGCGGCGATACGCTTCGGCTTTGACCCGATCTCCGCAAATTTCCGCCACTTTGGAAACGGTTGCATAAAAAATTCCGTCCTGCCTTTTCGCCGACCGAACTTCCACACGCGACAGCCCTTCCGCCAAGACGCGCATATGTCCGCCCGGCATCGGCGACAATTTTGAAATTTTCACCACGGTGCCGATGCTGTGCAAATCATCCGGCGTGGGGTGCTCCGTTTCCGGATCGTTTTGCAAGACCGTCGCAAAAATGCCGTCCCCCTCCGAAGCCTTGCGAATCGCCGCCACCGACTCTGCGCGTCCGACTTCAAAATTCACGTTCATCTGCGGATATATCACGACATCCCGCATCACCACAAGCGGCAATGTCAAAATTTCCTTCTCTGCCATCTTTCCGTCCTCCGTCAATTTCCCATATAAAAACTTTTCAAAATTCAGACAAAAATTCAATTTATTATATCACAAACTACCATCCGAAAGAAAAATTTCGTCATTGCCGTTCCATATTTCCCTCGGGAGAAAAAACATACAAAACAAAAACTCCGAGAAAATCCCCTCGGAGCTTTTGTTTGAATTGCAAGATATTGCCCTCGCAGAGCGATTAGGCTTCCTCTTTTTTGATCAAAATCGGCGGCTTCCCTTCCGTGACGGATTCCTTCGTCACGCGGCAGCCGGCGATGTCTTTCATACCGGGCACTTCATACATGACTTTTTGCATCGCCTTCTCGATGATGGCGCGAAGACCGCGGGCGCCGGTGTTACGCTCAATCGCCATCTTCGCGATTTCCTGAATCGCATCGTCATCGAAAGTCAGATCCACATGGTCCATGGAGAGCAATTTCTTGTATTGCTTGACAAGCGCATTTTTCGGCTCTTGCAAAATCCGCACGAGCGCCGCTTCATCCAGCGGATGCAATGTCACGACGACGGGAAGGCGTCCGATGAATTCCGGAATGAGACCGAATTTCAGCAAATCTTCCGGCTGCACCTTCTGCAGAATTTCGCCCATACGTTTCTCTTCTTTCCGGCGAATATCCGAACCGAAGCCAATCGTCGATTTCTGCATGCGATGCTCAATCACGCGATCAATCCCGTCAAAAGCGCCGCCGCAAATGAAGAGAATATTCGTCGTGTCAATCTGTAGCATTTCCTGATTCGGATGCTTACGCCCACCCTGCGGCGGCACGGAAGCGACGGTGCCTTCCAAAATTTTCAGAAGCGCTTGCTGCACCCCTTCGCCGGACACATCGCGCGTGATGGACGGATTGTCGGATTTCTTGGCAATCTTATCGATTTCGTCGATATAAATAATGCCGCGCTCCGCCTTTTCCATGTCATAATCCGCCGCCTGAATGAGGCGAAGCAAAATATTTTCCACGTCCTCTCCGACATAGCCGGCTTCCGTAAGACTCGTCGCATCGGCAATGGCGAAGGGAACATTCAGAAACCGTGCCAGCGTCTGCGCCAAGAGCGTTTTCCCACTACCGGTGGGTCCCAGCAACACAATGTTGGACTTCTGGAGCTCCACATCGCCGCCCTCATCCTCGCTCAGAATGCGTTTGTAATGATTGTACACCGCGACGGACAGCGCGATTTTCGCCTCGTCCTGCCCGATGACGTATTCATCCAAATGGGCTTTGACTTCCGAAGGAACCGGAAGACGAAATTTCGATTCTTGCTTTATGGGAGCATGCTTCATTTCCTCCCGCAAAATATTTTGACAAACCTCCACGCATTCATTGCAGATGTAAACGCCGGGGCCGGAAATCAATTTGACTTCATCGGCGCTGCGTCCGCAAAAACTGCAAACCTGAGGCTTGTTTCCCTTCTGATCTGCCACGACTCCTCCTTATTTCGTTTCCGAAAGTTCGTTTCGGGTCAAAATCTTATCAATGAGGCCGTAGTCAAGCGCCTGCTCGGCCGTCATAAAATTATCGCGTTCCGTATCGCGTGCAATCGTCTTGATCGGTTTCCCGCTGTGATGCGCCAGGATCCCGTTCAACTCTTCCCGCAAACGCAAAATCTCGCGAGCGTGGATCTCAATTTCCGTCGCCTGCCCCTGCACGCCGCCCAACGGCTGATGAATCATGACATTCGCATGCGGAAGCGCATACCGTTTCCCGGCCGCCCCGCTCGTCAAGAGCACCGCCGCCATGCTGGCACAGGAACCGATGCAAATGGTGGAAACATCGGGTCGGATATATTGCATCGTGTCGTAAATCGCCAGTCCGGCCGTGACGACGCCGCCGGGGCTGTTGATGTAGAGATGAATGTCTTTGTCCGGATTTTCCGCTTCCAAAAACAAAAGTTGCGCAATGACGACATTCGCGGAATGATCGTCAATCGGCCCGTCCAAAAAGATGATGCGATCTTTCAGAAGACGGGAATAAATATCATACGAACGCTCCCCGCGCGCCGTCTGCTCGACAACAATCGGTACATACGCCATCGAATCACTCCTTCGCTTTCTTTGGTAAAAGAAAAACCGCTGCCCCCGATCTGAATTTTCGGTGGCATTCAGAAAAACGAGTCTGCAGCGGTTTTGAATTGTATCCTTATTCTGCTTCGGTTTTTGTCTTCTTCGCTCTTGTCGTCTTCGGCTTGGTTTCCTTGGCGTCGGTTTTCTTTTCTTCGGTTTCCTTCGCTTTGGTCGCTTTCGGCTTGGCGGCCTTCGGCTTTTCTTCCTTCGGCGCTGTTTCCTTCGCCTTGGTTGCTTTCGCCTTCGTCGCCTTCGGCTTCGTTTCCTTTTCTTCTGCCTTCGGCTCTTCCGCCGGTGCCTCTTTGGCTTCTTCCTCTCTCTTGGCTGCGCCGTAAATATAAGCCGCCGCCTTCTTGCGCGTCACGGAAGCAATCAACATATTCAAGCGATTTTCCTGACGAATAATCTTGACGACATCCTTGGGATCCGCACCAAATTGATGCGCCATGCTGTAGACTTCCATATTGAGATCCTGATTCGTGACCTTGAGATCCTCGGCTTTCGCAATCGCCGAAAGGACGAGACCCTGGCGCACCGTCTCCTCGGCCGCCTCTCTGTAATCCTTCCGCAAATCCGCTTCCGTCTTCCCAATCGCCTTCAAGTATTCGTCAAAATGGCCTTCGCCCGCTTCGACATTGAGTTTCATTTCCTCAATCATCTCGTCGATGCGCGCCTCGGTCATTTCCGCCGGCACATCGACTTTCGCATTAGAAACGGCCAAATCGACGAGCGCATTGTGGTACGCTTCTTCCGCCGTCTGCAACGCACGGAGCTGCATCTGCTGCTTCAAGCTTTCTTTCAATTCTTCCAGCGTATCGTACTTGGAAACGGATTTCGCGAAATCATCATTCATTTCCGGAATGACTTTACGCTTCACATCGCTGATATGCGTCGCAAATTCCGCATCCTTTCCGGCCAAATCTTTCACGAAATAATCTTCCGGGAACGACACCTTCACCGTCACGTCATCGCCCGCTTTGTGACCGATCAGCTGATCCTCAAAGCCCGGAATGAAGGATTCGGATCCGATTTCCAACGGATAGGTCTTGCCTTCGCCGCCGGCAAATTCTTTTCCGTCCACCGTTCCCTTGAAATCGATGATGGCATAATCGCCCTTCGCGAGCTTCGCCCCTTCCGCGACTTCCAGACGGGCATTCTGCTTCGCCGCTTCCGCAAGCTGCTCCATGACCGCTTCGTCGGAAATTTCCGGATGTTCGTGCGGCACGGACAATCCTTTGTATTCGCCGAGCGTGACTTCCGGTTCTTTCACGAACGTCGCCGTATAGACAGCGCCTTCCGTTTCGGAAAATTTCGTCGTTTCCACTTCGGGACGCGTCACCGGCGTCAATTTTTCATTGTCGAGCGCGCGACCCCATGTATCATTGATCAGGATATTTTCCGCTTCGCCCGCAAGGCTGTCCTTGCCGATGTACATCTCCAGAATTTTGCGCGGCGCCTTTCCTTTGCGGAAGCCCTTCAAATTAATGCGCGAAGAAACATCGGAAACGGCACGCTTAAAAGCTTTCTGAACTTCTTCCGCCCCGACTTCGACCGTCATTTTCACTTTATGCTGATCGATCGCTTCAATTTTTACGTTCATAATAAAAATTTCCTCCTTGCTTTCCGAAGCCAGAATCTCACGGCTCCGTGTATCAAATTTTCTCTTCGGATACAAATTGCAAAAGTTATTTTATCATATCCGCCCAAAAAGTACAAACATTTCCGCATCTTTCTACGCAACAAAAAAACGAAGCCATTCATCAGCTCCGTTTTTCTGTTTCGTTTCTTCGTCTTAAGGAAACGCTGATTAAATCATTTTCGCCCGATCCAGCACCGACTGCGGGATTTGAATGCCGAGCAACTCCGCCTCCGCCTTATTGATATACAAAGTCGAAGACTTCGCCGCTTCCACCGGATGATCTTTGATCCCGTTTTTCCCTTCCAAAATATCGGACGCCATCTGACCCGCTTGGTAACCGATGTCATAGTAGCTGATCGATTCGGACGCCAACACGCCGTTTTCCACGTGGCCCACTTCCGCGCCGTACACCGGAATCTTTGCGGCATTCGCCACACTCATGAGCGTCGGAATCGCACTGGCGACCACATTGTCCGTCGGCACGTAAATCGCATCGACATCGCCGACGAAAGCTTCCGCAATCTGCTGAATGTCATTGATGGAATTGACCGTGCGCTCCACGACCGTAATCCCGAGCGGCTCGCAAAGTTTCTTCAATTCTCCGGCCTGAATGACGGAATTGATTTCACTCGAATTGTAAATAATGCCGATTCTCTTGGCGTCCGGCTGAATTTCCCGAATGAGCGCGACCTCTTTGTCGACCGGCCCGCGATCCGACGTCCCCGTGACATTGCCGTCCGGCGCCGCCTCCGATTTCATCAGCTTGGCCGTCTCGTAATTCGTAATCGCCGTGCAAACAATCGGAATCTCCGACGTCGCATTGGCCATCGCCTGCGCCGCCGGCGTGGAAACCGCGCCAATCAATTTATATTTCCCGGAAACGAAACGATTCGCAATCGAGCGCAGATTGGACTGATCGCCCTGCGCATTTTGCTGATCGATTTCAATCTTTCCGGAAAGCCCGCGATCCTCCAGCGCCTTCACAAAGCCTTGGTTCGCCGCATCCAGCGCCGGATGCTGCACGATTTGCACAATCCCGACCTTCATCTTTCCGCTGTCGGCCGTCGTCCCGCAACCGGCCACCGCGCCCAAAACCGCTGCGCCGAGCGCCGCCAGCACCGCCGCTTTTTTCCATTTCTTTCCTTCCATGCTTCTCATCCTCCTACCATGATTTCCGCGAAAATTTCCGCATCTCCGCGATTTCGTCAATCGCCAAGACCCCGTTTCCTTTTCCCAAGAAACATCGCTTCGATTGATTGGCCTATTATACCACAGCCATCTCCTCCTGCCGAACCTTTGTTTCCGAAATTTGTCATCGGGAAAAGAATCATTTATAATATACTCATCAATAATAAAGCGAGGAGGCATTCGCCATGGATATTTTTTTCGATAAGAGCAAACGAGAAATCGATGAGCTGGTTGAGCGTCGTCAATGGAAACGGCTTTTGGCAGCAACCTTTGTCCTAAACGCATTGCTGCACGCCGACAGCTACGGAAACCAAATCGAGCGGCAGATTTTTGCGCTGACAGAATTTGCATACCGCCCGAATCCGAATGAAATGTATCCCGTCTTGCATTTTTTGGAAGAGCACAAATTTGTGGAAAGCCGGTGGCTCTCTCCGGACAAACGCAGCAAACGCATCTATCACATCACGGAAAAAGGTGTGGCTTCCCTTCCGTATATGAAAACACAAGTCCTCGCATGGACGCAAAATCTTCAAAACTTAATCAATGCCATCGAATCGGAATTTGCGCCGAAATGAAAAGCGCTGTTTGACAAACTCGGCGCCGCCACGTATAATGTCTGAGTTAATATTTTTTCTCGGAGGTATCTTCGAGAATCTTACGAAATCGTTTGCCTGTCAGTAAGGAGGTGCAAACATGCCGGCTCCCAAGAATAAAAGTTCAAGAGCGCGTCGCGACAAAAGACGTGCGAATTGGAAACTGACGGTACCGGGGCTCGTCGAATGCCCGCAGTGCCACGAAATGAAAATGCCTCATCGCGTCTGCCCGATTTGCGGTTTCTACAAAGGAAGATCCGTCGTCGCGGCCAAAACCGAAGACTGAGGAACGCAAAAAAACACACTCATCAAAACGAGTGTGTTTTTTTGTTGCCGTTTTTATTCGGAAACGCCGGTTTGCCAGCGTCCCATTCTCTCCGCGCTCTCGTATCCCAAAAGATGGGCGAAAAGAGATACGGGAAATTTTCGGAGCGTCCCGTTGTACGCATCGGCGGCGCGATTGTAGGCGGCCCTACTCACGGTCAATTGATTTTCCGCCGCTGCCAGCGATGTCTTCAGCTCCTGAAATTCTTCGCGCGCCGTGAGATAGGTATATCGATCCGACGCCAAGAGAAGCGTGCCGAAAGCGGAAGATAATTTTTCATTCGGCTCGCGCATCTCTTTCACCGTCTTGGCCGCCAAAATCGCTTGGGCTGCCTCTTCCGCTTCCTGCCGCGTCGCCGCTTCGTTCGAAGAAAAACTTTTCAGCTCTCGGCAAAGATCCGGGACGTACTCCGCCCGCGCGCGTGCCGCTACCACGACTCTTTCTTCCGCCGCCGCGAGCGCCTCTTTCTCCGGCGCAAGCACAGAATCCGCCCACAGAAAACCCGCACCCGCGCCGACGCCGAGCAGCAACAGAAACAAAAATAATTTTTTCATGTCAGCTCTCCTTCCGGTTTCGCATCGCCATTCGCCAAAAAATTCTGTTTCTCATCCTTCGTCATTTGCAGGAAACGATACAGCGCTTCCGCTGCCGGACGATTCATCCCTTTCACGCGCGACAACTCTTCCACGCCGGCCTTTTCCATTTCATCCAGTGAACGAAACGCCCGCCACAGCGCGTTTCTTCTCGTCGCACCGATGCCCGGGATGTGATCCAGCAACGATTCCGCATTCCGCTTGACCGTCCACTTTCTGTGATACGTAATTACGAAACGGTGCGCTTCGTCGCGAATGGATTGCAAAAGAAGCAGCGCCAGCTCGTGCGGATCCAAGATGACAGGCGCATCGGACGCCTCCGTGTAAATTTCTTCCATGCGCTTTGCCAGCCCGATGACCGGCGCCGTGACGCCGCAACTCCGAATGACCGGAAGCGCCGCGTGAAGCTGCCCCAATCCGCCATCCAAGACGATGAGATCCGGCTCCGGCCAATCCTTTTCGTGTCCGTAGCGCCGCGCCATCACCTCGGCCATGGATTTGAAATCGTCCGGCGTCCCCTGCGTCGTCTGCAATTTGAATTTCCGATACTCGCTTTTCGCCGGGCGTCCGCTCTCGAAAACGACCATCGAAGCGACCGTTTCCGCGCCTTGGTTGTGAGAAATGTCGAAACATTCCATGCGCTCGGGAAGGCGCGGCAGGCGCAACAATTCTTTCAATCTCGCCGGGGCGGCACTTTCGCGCGCTTCCCGATATTCCCATTGCAATTTTTTATCGGCCAAATATTTCGCCGCGTTAGCCGCCGCCATGTCCGTGAGACGTTTTTTGAAACCGCGCTCCGGCACATAAAGCCGCACCGCGCCGCCGCGTCCGCGTCCCAGCCAATCCGCCAACAGCGCCGCGTCCTCGGGCAGATGCGGCACCAAAATTTCTTTGGGCACGGAAACAGCATCCGCGCCGTAAAATTCTTTCAAAAATCCGGCCAGCAATGCCGCGTCCGTCTCGCCTTCCATGTCGGGAATGCTGTAATTTTCTTTTCCGATCATGCGACCGTAGCGAATATAAAAAATTTCCAGCGCCGTGTGCCGCCCGTCCCGCGCGAGTCCGATTACGTCGAAATCGCCGGCCTGCGCGACGATGTGCTGCCTTTGCTGCACGCTTCTGACCGCCTGCAATCGATCGCGCAGCTTGGCCGCCGTTTCAAAATCCAACGCCTCTGCGGCCGCTTCCATTTCTTTTTTGAGACGCGTGGCGAGAGCCGTGGAACGTCCTTCGAAAATATCGGAAATGCCGCGCACGATGTCGGCGTATTCTTCTTTGTTGCAAAGACCGTGACAGGGCGCGGCGCAATAGCCGAGATGATATTGCAGACACGGCCGCGCTACCTTCATGCTGCGGCAGGTGCGAATCGGATATTCCGCACGCAAAAGGCGGAGCGTTTCTTTCAGCCCGCCCACATCGGTGAAAGGACCGAAATACCGTGCGCCGTCCTCCCGCTTGATATTTCTTGTGATAAACATCCGCGGCCATTCTTCTTTTGTAATTTTGAGGTACGGATAACTTTTGTCGTCGCGAAGGGAAATATTGTATTTCGGATGCAACTCTTTGATGAGACTGCATTCCAAAATCAAAGCCTCCATCTCCGTTTCCGTCATCGTGATGTCGAGGTCTTCGGCGTGGCGCATCATGGCGGCCACTTTCGGCGAGCGGTTTTTGTCTTCGCGCACATAGGAACGGACGCGATTTTTGAGATTCACCGCTTTGCCGACGTAAATGACTTTTCCGTTTTTGTCCTTCCAGCGATACACGCCGGGACAGGTCGGAAGCGCCTCGACTTTGGCACGGATATCGTCATTCACCGCGATCATGATGTTTCTCCATTAAAGCCCGCGTGCGCTTGATGATCGGTTTCAAATATTGTCCGGTGTACGAACGCGGCTCTTTGCAAATTTCTTCCGGCGTCCCCGTCGCAATCACTTCGCCGCCGCGCTCGCCGCCTTCCGGCCCCAAATCAATCATGTAATCGGCGACTTTGGCGACGTCCAGATTGTGCTCAATCACGACGACCGTATTTCCCTGATCGACCAGGCGCCGCAAAATTTGCAACAGTTTTCGAATGTCTTCGCTGTGGAGTCCCGTCGTCGGCTCGTCCAAAATGTACAAGGTTCCGCCGGTGGCGCGACGAAGGAGCTCCGTCGCCAATTTCACGCGTTGCGCTTCCCCGCCGGACATCGTCGTCGCCGGCTGCCCGAGGCGAATGTAACCCAGCCCCACTTCCGCCAGCGTTTCCAATTTTTTCAAAATTTTCGGATGCGCGTCAAAAAAAGAAATCGCTTCATCGACCGTCATATTGAGGACATCGGAAATATTTTTCCCTTTGTACGTGACCTGCAACGTCTCCCGATTGTAACGCGCGCCGTGGCACGTCTCGCACGGCACGTACACATCGGACAGAAATTGCATTTCAATTTTCAAAATGCCGTCTCCGTGGCAAGTCTCACAACGCCCGCCCCGTACATTGAAACTGAACCGCCCCGGCTTGTAGCCGCGCATTTTCGCTTCCGGCGTCTGGCTGTAGAGCTCGCGGATGTCATTGAAAACGCCGGTATAGGTCGCCGGATTGGAGCGCGGCGTGCGGCCGATAGGCTGCTGATCGATGTCGATGATTTTGTCGATGTATTCGCCGCCCAAAATTTTCTCGAATTGTCCCATGCGATAATACGTCCGATTTTTCATATTCGACAATCCGCGGAAAAGAATATCATTCACGAGCGTCGATTTCCCGCTGCCCGATTCGCCCGTGACGACCGTAAACGCGCCGAGCGGAATGGACACGTCGATGTGCTTCAGATTGTGCTCGGACGCGCCGATAATTTTGATGAAAAGCCCGTTTCCTTTCTTGCGCTCACGAGGCAGCGGAATGTATTTTTCGCCTGAAAGATACTGACCCGTGTACGATTCTTTCACTTTTTCGATGTCGGAAACTTGCCCGGACGCGACGACGTAGCCGCCGGCTTCCCCCGCGCCCGGCCCGATGTCCACAATCCAATCCGCCGCGCGAATCGTGTCTTCGTCATGCTCGACGACAATCAATGTATTTCCGATGTCGCGCATATTTTTCAGCGTGGCGAGCAATTTGTCATTGTCCCGCTGATGGAGGCCGATGGACGGCTCGTCCAAAATGTAAAGCACGCCGACGAGACCCGATCCGATTTGCGTCGCCAGCCGAATCCGCTGCGCCTCACCGCCCGAAAGAGACGACGCGCTCCGCGACAGCGTGAGATAATCCAGCCCCACATTTTCCAGAAACGTCAATCGCGCCAAAATTTCCTTCAAAATTTGGTCCGCAATTTTCGCTTCTTTTTCCGTGAAATCGACATGGCTCAAAAATTCGATCAGCCGTGTCACGGACAAATCCGAGACCTCCGCAATCGACAGACCGCCCACGCGAAACGCCAAGCTCTCCGGACAAAGCCGCGCGCCGTGACAGGTGGGACACGGTTTCTCTACGAGATATTCCGCGAGCTCCTCCTTCATTTTATCCGTAAACGCCTCTTCGTAGCGACGCTTCACCATCGGCACGAGCCCTTCAAACACGCGATGATATGTTTTCCGCTCTCCGCGCATATTTTCGTACTCGAAATCAAACGCTTCGCCGCCGCCGTTTTCCAAAATTTTCTTCGCTTCCGCCGACAAATCGTCGTAGCACGCGTCCATCGTCAGCCCCTGCGACGAAAGGAAACCGCCGAGCTGCCGATACAGCCAGCTTTCCCCGTTCACGGGAAACGAGCGAATCGCGCCCAACCGAAACGGCATGGACCGATCCGGCAGCACGCGCGCAAAATCCACCTCCAGCGACGAGCCCAGCCCCATGCAGGCCGGACAGGCGCCGAAAGGATTGTTGAAAGAAAAAATGCGCGGCTCGGCCTTCGGCAAAGAAATACCGCATTCCGGGCACGCAAAATGCGTACTGAAAAGCAAATCTTTTTCGCCCAAAATATGCGCGACCATGAGACCGTCGCCCAATTTCAGCGCCGTTTCCACGGAATCCGCCAGACGCGACGCCATTTCTTTCCGCACCACGAGACGATCGACGACGACCTCGACCGTGTGTTTCTTATTCTTTTCCAGCTCCGGGACTTCCGAAATTTCATACACCGTGCCGTCCGCCCGCAGGCGCACATACCCCTGCTTTTGCAATTCTTCGATCAGTTTTTTGTGCGTCCCTTTTTTCGCCACCGCGACCGGTCCCAAGAGGAGCAACTTCGTCCCTTCCGGCAGTTTCATCAACTCATCGACAATTTGATCCGGCGCCTGCCGCGTGATCGGACGCCCGCAGGAAGGACAGAAAGCTCGGCTCGCGTGCGCGTACAGCATGCGCAAATAATCGTGAATCTCCGTCACCGTCCCCACCGTGGAGCGCGGATTGTGGCTCGTCGATTTCTGATCGATGGAAATCGCCGGCGACAACCCTTCAATCTTATCGACCTCCGGCTTATTCATCTGCCCCAGAAACTGCCGCGCATACGCCGAGAGCGACTCCACATATTTCCGCTGCCCCTCCGCGTAAATCGTATCGAAAGCCAGCGACGACTTCCCCGAGCCCGACAAACCGGAAAACACAATCAGCTTGTTCCGCGGCAATTCCAAATTAATATTCTTCAAATTATTCTGCCGGGCGCCCCGGATCACAATTCCTTTTTCCATATCGTTCCTTTTCTCGAAAATAAATTACGTATTGCTCGGCTTGGAACGTCAGGCGCAAAAGAGTTAGCAATTAGCAGTGAGCAGTTAGCAATTCAGGAACGCGCCTGCGGCGCGATTTTTATAAAATCGTCGCCGCAGGCGACACCTGAACTGCTAATTGCTAATTGCTAACTGCTAACTTTGCCTCTGACGTCTCCACCTCTATGTGTCAACAAACCATTCACCTCACACCCTCTTCTTCCTCGGCCGTGAAATCCGTTTCCGTCCGTTTTCGATCCGCTTCATCGCCGATTTCGCCTGCGAACCGAAGCGGTCGCTCCATTGCTGCCGGAGCTCCGCCAAGGTATCGCGCCACATCGCCGCCTCCTCATATTCCATCGCTTTGGCCGCGCGTTTCATATCCCGCTCCGCATCTTGGATTCGCTGATACAGCGATTCGTCCGACAGCGCGTCCGTTTCCTCTTTCCCGCCGTAATCCGCAGGCGCGTCCTCCACCTTCGTCAAATCGATGAGATCCTTCACCTTTTTCTGTATCGTCTGCGGCGTGATGCCGTGCTCCTCATTGTACGCTTGCTGAATGGCGCGGCGCCGCTCCGTTTCCGAAATCGCCCGCTGCATGGAGTCCGTCATCCGATCCGCGTACATAATCACGTGCCCATGCGCATTTCTCGCCGCACGCCCGATCACCTGAATCATCGACGTTTCCGACCGAAGAAACCCTTCCTTGTCTGCGTCCAAAATCGCGACCAGTGACACCTCCGGCATATCCAGCCCTTCGCGCAGCAAATTGATTCCGACCAAGACATCGAAGACCCCGGCGCGCAAATCGCGAATAATTTCCGCCCGCTCAATCGTCGCCACATCCGAATGCAGATACCGCACCCGAATCCCGACCTCCGTCAGGAAATCCGTGAGATCCTCCGCCATTTTCTTCGTGAGTGTCGTCACCAAGACCCGCTCGCCGGCGTCCATCCGCTTGTGGATTTCTCCCAAAAGATCATCCATCTGCCCCGCAATCGGCCGCACCTCCACCGATGGATCCAAGAGCCCCGTCGGCCGGATAATCTGCTCGGCCACATTCGTCTGCGCGCCCATTTCATACGGCCCCGGCGTCGCCGATACGTAAATAATCTGGTTGATACGCTCCGTAAATTCATCGAAAGTCAGCGGCCGATTGTCCAGCGCCGACGGCAAACGGAAACCGTACTCCACCAGACTTGTTTTCCGTGAGCGGTCTCCATTGTACATCGCCCGCAGCTGCGGCACCGTCACGTGCGATTCATCGATCATAATCAAAAAATCATCCGGGAAATAATCCAAGAGTGTGAACGGCGGATCTCCCGGCGCGCGATTCGACAAATGCCGCGAATAATTTTCAATCCCCGAGCAATAGCCCACCTCGCGCATCATTTCCAAATCATACTGCGTCCGCTGCTCCAGCCGTTGCGCCTCCAAGAGCCGATCCCGCGCCCGCAGCTCGGCCACCCGCGCCTCCAGCTCCGCCTCGATACTCCGCTCCGCGCGGAGCAATTTCTCCGACGTCGTGACATAATGCGACGCAGGAAATATCGCGATATGATTTCTCGTCGCGACCGTTTCTCCCGACACCACGTCAAATTCCGAAAGCCGCTCAATCTCGTCGCCGAACATCTCAATCCGCACGCCCGTATGATTCGACGACGCCGGAAACACATCCACAATGTCCCCGCGCACCCGAAACGTATCGCGCGTGAAATTCAAATCATTCCGCAGATACTGCATGGAAACCAATTTTTCCAAAATGGCCTCCCGCGATATTTCCTCACCCGGCCGAAGCGAGAGCCCCATCGTGGAGTAATCCACCGGATCTCCCAGCCCATAAATGCAGGAAACAGACGCCACGATGATCACATCCCGCCGTTCGAAAAGCGCCATCGTCGCCGAATGCCGCAGCCGGTCGATTTCCTCATTCATCGACGAATCCTTCTCGATGTACGTATCCGTCGCGGGAATGTACGACTCCGGCTGATAATAATCGTAATAGGAAACAAAATAGTACACGGCGTTGTCCGGGAAAAAATCTTTGAATTCGCTCGCCGTCTGTGCCGCCAAAGTTTTATTCGGAGAAATAATCAGCGTGGGGCGCTGCACTTCTTCGATGACCTTTGCCATCGTGAATGTCTTCCCCGTCCCCGTCGCGCCGAGCAAAACCTGCGCCCACTCGCCGCCGCGCAGCCCGTCCACCAAAGAGTCCACCGCCTTCGGCTGATCCCCCGTCGCAGAAAACGGCGCCTTCAGACGAAACGGAATCCCCGTCTCATAATCCGGCCGCAAAATCTCAGAATGTGCCATAAAAATCCTCATTCCATAAAATGACAATCTCTCTTACTGTTATTATATCATTTCATAAAAATCCACCCCAAAAAGATGCTGTAAAAAACAAAGTAAAATACAAAGCATAATTCCATCTGCTGCAATGCCGCTATTTTCAATTTGATTTGATTTGATTTGATTTGATTTGGTTTGTTTTAGAACCGCAAACGCCGCAAAAGCCAAACAACAAACAGCTAGGCTTAACTACTCACGGCCAATTGCTAACGGCTAGCTATCTTGCCTTGGCGGCGGATTCTTTCCCTTACTTCACTTCCTTTTCTTTTTCCCCAGAAAAGAAAGCGAAGTAACGTAAGGAATTCTGTAGAGAAACTCCCTGCATGATTTCACATAGAAAGAGGCGCAAAAAAATGAAAATCAATTTTTCACAGCACCATTTTATAAAAATCGCGCGAAACACATCCGCTTTTTCTCATCTCTATCAGCAGAAAGTTATTCTCCCAAACGCATCAAAGTCAAAAATGAAATCGCTTGTGCTTCTCAAATCTCAATTCTGCCTTTGAAATCTGACGTCTCAATCTTGCCTGACAAAAAATCCAAGCACACTGTTTCCCAAAACAGAAACAAAAAAACTCCGCCACATATGAGCGGAGTTTTTCATTACCGTGAAATTATTTCTGTTTCTTCCAGAAACCCCAATGCAATTTTTCGATGACGATGAAAAGCATCGGCGTCAAGAGGAGGGAGAAAACGGTCGCGGAGAGAGTGCCGAAGACGACGGTGATACCCATTTCGTTTCGGGCTCCGGCGCCGGCACCGGCCGAGATGGCCAGCGGCGCGCAACCGAGAATGAAGGCGAGCGATGTCATCAGAATCGGACGCAAACGAATTCTGGCCGCTTCGACGGCCGCCTGGTGAGCGTCCATGCCCGCATCGGTACGGACTTTCGCGTACTCGACAATGAGAATCGCGTTCTTCGCCGCCAAGCCGATGATGACGAGGAGACCAATCTGGAAATAAATATCGTTGTACACGCCGCAGAGCAGAGCCGCGAGGCACGCGCCGAAGAAACCGGTCGGAATGCCGAAGAGCACCGTGAAGGGAACTTTCCAGCTTTCATAGAGCGCGGCGAGCGCCAGGAAGACGAAGAGCATCCCGAGTGCCAGCGCGTAGACCGTCTTGTTTCCGGCTTCGCGTTCCTGCTGCGACGTTTCCGCAAAGACATACGCGTAGCCGGTCGGAAGGACTTCATTCGCCACTTCTTCCAGTGCGTTCAGAGCGTCGCCGGAGGAATAGCCGTCCGCATTGCTGCCGCCGACTTTGATGGCGGGGAAATTATTAAAACGGGTCAAGACCGCAGCCGAGCTCGTCTGCTTCGGCGTGATGAAATTGCTGATCGGGACCATGTTTCCGCTCGCATCGCGCACGGTCAGGAATTTATTGTCCAAGACGTTCATGCGATAATCAGTGTCCGCCTGCGCGACGACTTTGAAATTTCTGCCGTAGAGCGTGAAATCATTGACTTGCACGCCGCCGTAATAAGTCTGGAGCGCCGTGAAAATATCGCTGACATTGACGCCGCTTCTGGCCGCTTTGTCACGGTCGATGTCGAAATTGTACGCGGGCGTATCCATGCGGAACATGGTGTAGGCCTGCGCGATTTCCGGCCGCTGATTCGCCGCTGCCAAGAATTGATTCACGACGTTGTAGAGTTCTTCCGTCGAAGCGCCGGCTTTGTTCTGGATGTAAATCGTGAAGCCGCCGGACGCGCCGAGCCCCGGAATGGGCGGCGGATTCATCGCGATGAGCGACACATTCGGATTCATCGCGCCGTAAGCAAAAGATTTCCCGATGAAAGTATTTACGGATGTTTCCGCCGTTTTCCGATTGTCCCAATGGTCGAGACGGATGAAGGAAGTCCCCGCGTTCGGCTTCACGCCGCCGGAGAGGACGTCCATGCCCGTCAGGCCGAATGTGTGGAGGACGCCGGGCTGCGAGCCGATGAAATCGACGTATTTCTTGATTTCCTTATTCGTCCGATTCGCTGTGGAACCTTCAGGCAAAGAAACGGAAACGAGGTAGTAGCCGTTGTCTTCCGCCGGAATGAAGGCCGTCGGGAGTTTCATGAAAAGAAGTCCGGAAACGACGGTGAGACCGACCAAGAATCCAATCGGCACGATGATTTTCTGCCCGAGCTTTGTCAAAATTTGCCCGTAGGAATCAATGACGCGGTCGAACCAATCGTTGAATTTTTCAAAGAAACGCCCGAGCGCGCTCTTGTCCGCGTGGTCTTTTTCTTCTTTCAAAAGCATGGCGCAGAGCGTCGGCGTGAGCGACAACGCGACGAAAGCAGAAATCAAGACGGAGACCGCGATGGTCAGCGCAAATTGCTGGTAGAGAATCCCCATGACGCCGGACAGGAAAGCGACGGGGATGAAAACGGCTGCCAAGACGGCCGCGACGCCGATGACCGGGCTCTGCACTTTGTCCATGGCGATGACGGTCGCTTCGCGCGGCGATTTGTTGTTGTACCGCATTTCGTACTCGACGGCTTCAATGACGACGATGGCATCATCGACGACGAGCCCGATGGCCAAGACCATGGCGAAGAGTGTCAAAGTATTGATGGTAAAGTCGAGCAAGACGAAGGACGCGAATGTCCCGAGCAAGGAAACGGGAACCGCAATCATCGGAATGAGCGTGGAGCGCCAATTCTGCAAGAAGAGATAGACGATGACGGCGACCAAAATCAACGCTTCGAAGAAGGTGTGCAACACTTCTTTGATGGACGCCATGATGAAATCGGTGTTGTCGATGATGATATCGAGCTGCATATCGGCCGGGAAGGTCTTCTCGTCTTCTTCCAGCTTCGCTTTGATGGCGCCCAACGTCTCAATCGCGTTCGCATCCGTCGTGAGCGAAATGCCGACACCCGTGGAATCGAGGCCGTCGGACAGGCCGATGAAATTGTATTCGCGGGAATCGAGCTGAATTTTGGCGACATCGCGCATCCGCAGGACGGAGCCGTCCGTATTCGTGCGAAGAGCGATGTTTCCGAATTCTTCTTCGGACGCCAGACGCCCTTGGACGGAAATGGTGTATTGGAACGACGTGTCCGCATCCGTCGGGCGCGAACCCACGTTTCCGGCGGCGACCTGCGTATTCTGCGATTGGATCGCGGCCAAGACCTCCGCCGCCGTGAGATTGTTCTGCGCCATTTTCGTCGGATCGAGCCAAATGCGCATCGCGTAATCGGCGCCGAATTCCTGCACCGTGCCGACGCCCTTGATGTTTTTCAGCTCGTCGACGTAATTCATGGAGAAATAATTTTTCAGAAACGTGCTGTCGTAGGTCCCATTCGGCGATTTGATTGCCAGAACCATCGCGATATCATTCGACGATTTCTGCGATGTGACGCCCAGCGTGCGCACCGTATCCGGCAGCGACGCATCCGCCTGCGCGACCGCATTTTGCACGCGCACCGCCGCCATATCCTGATCCGTGCCCGCCAAGAATTGGACGTTCAGCGAATACGAGCCGTCCGCATTGGATGTCGAATTCATATTATCGAAACCTTCGACGCTGACGACCTGTTTCTCGATGACCTGCGCGACCGTCTGCTCGACGACCTCGGAATCCGCGCCGGGATAATTCGCCCGGACGGAGACCTGCGTCGGCGTAATCTGCGGATAGCGGTCGACCGGCAGGATTGTCATGCAGAGGAGCCCCGCAATCGTAATGACGAGCGCAATGACGATGGCAAAGACAGGGCGATTGATAAAGAATTTTGACATAGCCCCTCCTTATTTTGCCGTCGAATGACTGTCTTGGTTCTGTTCGGAAATCTTAGCCGCGAGAGCCTCCTTTTCCATTTCTTCCGGCGCCACGGCCTGCCCGACACGGACCTTGCCCTGGCCTTCGACAATGATAGCATCATTCATCGTGATCCCGGATTTCACAATCGTATAAATTCCGTACGTGCCGCCGATTTCAATCGATTTCTGCACGACCTTTCCATCCTCGACCACATCGACCAGATTCCGATTCAAAAGCTGGATAATCGCCTGCGTCGGGACGAGGAGCACGCCCGAAGCCGTCTCCGCATCCGAAATGATCGTGCCGTACATCCCGGGAATCAAGAGCCCCTGCGGATTTTCAAACGCGGCCTTGAGCGACATCCGCCCGCCGGACAATCCCGGATTCACCTGCACCACATGACCCGTCTCACCGTACAATTTCCCGTCGGACAGGCGGAGCTTGAGCTTCTCACCCCACGTGGCGCGATTCGTATTCTTCCGCGCCATTTCCAAATATTCCGCTTCCGACATATCAAACTGGACATACACGGGATTCGTCGAAGAAATCGTGACGAGCGCCGTATTTCCCGCCGTCGCGTACGTCCCGATATTCACATCGTCCATCGACAGTTTCCCGGCAAACGGCGCCCGCACAATCGTATCGCCCAAATTGTCCGCCGCGATTTTCGTCTGCGCACCGGCCGCCTCATACGCCGCCTGCAGCTGCTTGGCCGCCGACGCCGCATTGTCATACGCCTGCTGCGAAACCGCGCCCGAACCGATCAGTTGCTCATAGCGCGCCAAATCCACCGCCGCGTTTTGATAATTCGCGCCGGCCTGCGCCTCCGTCGCCTGCGCCGCGACGAGCGCCGATTCATATTGCCGCGTGTCAATCCGGAACAGCGGCTGCCCCGCCTCGACCGTCTCTCCGCCCGTGACGAATTTCTCCACCACCAGACCCGACACACGCGCGCGAATCGGTACTTCCTGTATCGCCGTGATGTTGCCCGTGTACTCATACACAATCGGCGTATCCGAACGAAACGCCTTCGTCGTCGTCACCTTGGTCGCCTGTTGCTGCGCGCCGCCCGCGTTCTGTTTCCCGCAGCCGCCCGCAAGAAACGAAGCTCCCAGCGCCGCGCACAAAAGCGATGCGACCATCCATTTTTTACATTTCATAGGATTCCCTCCCAAAAATTTCTTTTATTTTTTGTATATTGGTATATACTATCAAATTTTTCGGAAAAATTCAATAGTATACTATGAATTTATCTATAGATTTTGTTGTCATTACGCCGAGGAGGCGCGCGGTGTCAAAAGGCTTGAAGAGGCTTGAAGAGGCTTGAAGAGGCTTGAAGAGGCTTGAAGAGGCTTGAAAGGCTTGAATGTGTCATTTTCGGCACAAGCCTTTCAAGCCATCCGCCAAAGCCGAAAAAAAGAAAATCCGCGAAAGGAAAAGCGCTCCCCATCAAGCCTTCTCAAGCCACAGATATAAAGCCAATCACGCAGAAGGAAACCAAAAGTTGTCTTCCGAAAAATCAAGCCTTTTCAAGCCGTTTCCTCACCACACCGGCAATTTCAAAACCGCTTTCCGAATCGGCGCCGGGCCCATTTTTCCTTCGCAGAGCGGGCGATGCAAATCTTCCGGGAAGCAAATGCAAAAACGTCCCGGCAGCATATGCACACTCGTTTCCTCCGCCGGACCCGCGAAGAAATACAAATCCCGCTCCTCGTAGGCTTCTGTGATTTTCCCCGCATCCGAGAGCGGCAAGCCGCCGATCCATTCTTCGCCGGACAGGAGCAGAACCACATCGATAAAGCGGCGATGCCCTTCCCATTCCCGAAGCGCGAGAGGTTCCGTCCTCGGCGACTCCACCGACATCGTCCCCGCGCCCTCGATTTTGTATTTCCCGTCCGGTTTCCCCGCAAAATCAAAAGCGCGCATTTTGAGAAGACTCTCATACACCGCGCGCGGAAGTTGTTTCTCATACGTTTCCAAATCGTCCAGTTTCCCAAAAATCATCGTATCCTCCCATCAAAATCGATTGAATCAATGCAACCCATTCTACCACAAATCGACGAAATTGAAAAAATCAACGCGTTTTGTTTGACCGCCCGTATTTCAGATGATATAGTATGTAAAATTTTTAGAAAGAAAGGAAATCTCATGCCGCTTTACCATGGCACACTCTTTGCCGTCGACGAAAAGGAAATGTTGCGCTATGCGGGCATCCCGCGAAAGGAAACTTTCCCCGAGAAAGCCATCCGAGAAGCAGCCGCCGAAGCGCGCACGCTGGCCACGCCGCGCGGCATCTGGCAGCTGTTTCCCTATCATCCGGAGACGGGACTCTTGGGCGAGGGACCCACTGCGTTCCCCTTGCGTGGCAACGCGATCCGAAATCATCTGAAACATTCTTTCACCGTCGCCGCTCTCGCCGTCACGGTGGGAAACGACATCGAAGAGACCAGCGACGCCTGCTTTCGTGAGAATTATTACGTGCGCGGCCTCCTCCTCGACGCCGCCGCGACCGCCCTCACCGAGCAGCTCGCCGACGAATTGGAAACTTATCTCAAAGCCCAAGCCAAGAAACGCGGCGCCAACACCACTTGGCGCTTCAGCCCCGGCTACAGTGACTGGCCCATCGAAGATCAAAAACACTTCTGCCGCCTCCTCAAAACCGAAACCATCGGCCTCAGCGTGACGGATCATTTCATGCTCAATCCCAGAAAATCCGTCACCGCCGTCATCGGCCTCACGCCCTGCGCCGGGAAACCGGAAAAAAATGCCTGTCAAAATTGCAGCCTGCGTTCTTGCGCGTTTAGAGAATGAAACAGGGAGGCCCGGCTTGATTTCTGCTTTTCCTTCGCGGCGTTTGTGATGAAAAAGTTTCTGCTGACAGAGAGGGGAGGCAAGGCTTGGTTTGTGCTTCCCCTTTGCGGCGTTTGTGATGAAAGAGTTTTTGCTAATAGAGATGAAAAGCCTAACTTAAGTGCTGCTTAATTTTTTGCGGCAGACAAGATTAAGACGTCAGATGGTCAGACGTCAGAGGTCAGACCGCGATTGGCTTTTTTCATCAGACGCAAGACAGCTTGGAACGGCGAGCTGGGAGCTGGGAGCTTGAAAGCGGTGTCGCTACGCGACATTTTTATATGCGCCTTCGGCGTCCCATCATCCGGCGCTTCGCGCCACCTTCCTCCAATAAGGAAGGCTGACCGGTGGCGACTTCTGCTGAAAAACTTTTTTCTCACATAGAGTGACCATCACCCGGCCTAACGACCACCCTCTTCCTGAAGAGGGCTGACCGGTGGCGGCTTCGCCGCATTTTATTATATACGCCTTTGGCGCGTTTCAGTATCGATGCTCCGCGCGATTTTTATAAAAATCGTCGCCAATAGGCGACACCTCTCACAAACGAGCGAAGCGATGTTTGTGCAATCCTCTATGTGAGCAGAAAAGTTTCTCGCTTACACTTTTGTTACACAGCTACGCTCGCTGTAAGGAGGCCCGCCTGTGCAAAATTCGCCGAGGCTCGCGCCGTTATTTTCTGAAAAGCAGAGCGCCGAGGGGCGCCGACGCGTCTCGTGGCCTTGCGTGGTAAGAATGCGTCAGGATGTAACAGTCTCGCGTATCGGTGACGTAAGCATTGGCAAGGCCAAGCGGCGGCGCCCCTGAGCGGCGGCGAATTTTGCCCTGGCGGCGGTTTCTTTCCTTTGCTTCGTTTCCTTTCTTTCCCGGGAAAGAAAGGAAATGAAGAGCTGTAAGGAGTTCCGTACAAAAGAATCGTACAGCCCGCGGCGTATGCCGCATTTTGCGTAGCAAAATCCTCCGCGCCAAAAGATGCAAAAAGAAGTTCACCGAAAATGGCCGGCGCCGACAGGCGCATTCCGCGAAGCGGAACCATCCACACCGAAAGGTGCACCCAGAAAAGCACCGCTAAAAAAAGAAAAATAAAAAAGAAAGGAACCCATTTCCATGTACATTTTCGACGGCGGCATGGGCACCATGCTCCAACACTACCGCATCCCGCAGGGTACCTGCCCGGATACGATCAATCTCTCCCATCCAGAGATTGTCCGCGCCATTCATGCCGAATACGCCGCGGCCGGCGCCGATTTCATTACGACGAATACTTTCGGCTCGACGCCGCTGAAATTGTCCGAATACGGACTCGAAGACAAAGTCGAAGAGATTGCCGCGGCCGCCGTTTCCCATGCGCGCGCCGCCTCGACCCGCATCCGCGTCGCCGGAGACATCGGACCCACCGGGCAATTCATCCGGCCGCTCGGCGGGCTTTCTTTCGACGAAGCCGCGTCCGGTTTCTATCGGCTGGCGAAAGCCTTGGCCGACGCCGGCGCCGATTGCCTCATCGTCGAGACCGTGATTGACATTGCGGAAATGCGCGCCGCCCTGACCGCTGCCAAAGCCGCGTGCCGCCTGCCCGTCATTTGCCAAATGTCCTTTGCCGAAGACGGGCGCACCATCACCGGCACCGATCCTGCGGCCGCCGCCATTCTGTTGGACGCCATGGGCGCGGACGTCATCGGCGCGAATTGCTCCACCGGCCCCGCCGAGCTCCTTCTCGTCGCGCAAAAAATGGCCGCCGTCACGAACAAACCCATCATCATCCAGCCCAATGCCGGCATTCCCGTCTTGGAAAACGGCGAGACGCACTTCCCGCTCACGCCCGAAGACATGGCCGCCTACGTCCCGCGCCTCGCCGAAGCCGGCGTGACCTATACCGGCGGCTGCTGCGGCACGACGCCCGCGCACATCCGCGCCATCAAAGAGGCCGCGGAAAAAATTCCGGAAACGCCCTGCGCGCCCGTTTCCCCTTTCACCGCTTTTACCTCGCGCACCCGCACCGTGTTTGTCGGAAACGAATACCCGCCCGTCAAAATCGGCGAACGCATCAATCCCACAGGCCGCAAGAAAATGCGCGAAGACCTGCAAGCGGGAAATTTCCTTTCCGTCAAAAAAGAAGCGATTCTCCAGGAATCCGCCGGCGCCGATATGCTCGACGTCAATATGGGCGCGCCCGGCATTGACCAAGCCGCCGCGATGGAAACCGTCGTCTCCGAGCTCTCCATGCTCTGCCCGACGCCCCTTTCCATCGATTCCGTCGACCCGGCCGTCATCGAGCGCGCGCTTAAAGTCTACCCCGGCCGCGCCCTGATCAATTCCGTCAGCGCGAAAGACGAACTCATGGCCGCCGTGTTCCCGCTCGCAAAAAAATACGGCGCCGCCGTCCTCTGCCTACCGATTTCAGAAAAAGGCCTCCCGAAAACCGCCAACGAACGCATCGAGATCATGCGCCGCATTTTGGACGTCGCCTTTTCCCACGGCCTTCGCCGCGAAGATTTGCTGCTCGATCCCCTCGTCCTCACGACCGCTTCCGACGCCGCCGCCGCGCGCGAGACACTCCTCACTCTCAAGCGTTATCGCGAAGAATTCGGCATGGCGACCGTCATGGGCACGAGCAATGTTTCCTTCGGCCTCCCCGCGCGCCCGCAAATCAACGCCGCCTTCCTCACCATGGCCTTCGCGTGCGGCATGGACGCCCCCATCGTGAATCCGCTGGACGAAGACATCCAAAAAGCCTTCGCCTGCGGCCGCCTCCTCTTGGGCTACGACGAAGGTGCCAAAAATTTCATTTCATTCGCCGCCGCGACGGAAACAACGGAAACGAAGGAAACAGCGTCCGCGGCGCCCGTTTCCACCATTGAAAAAATCCGTGAGACCGTGATGCGCGGCGAAAAGGAAGAAGCCGTCTCCCTGATACAGACCGCCGTCGACGAAGGACTCTCGACCGAGACCATCATCAAGGACGGCCTCACCGCAGCGATGACCGCCGTCGGCGACGGTTACGGAGAGGGACGTTATTTCCTCCCGCAAGTCATGATGGCCGCCGAAGCCATGCAAGCCGCCTCCGCGAAGCTCAAGACGCTTCTTCCCGACCTCGCCGCCGCGCCGAAAGGCCATTTCACCATCTGCACCGTCAAGGGCGACATTCACGACCTCGGCAAAAATATCGTCGCCGCCCTCTTGGAAAACAGCGGCTACCAAGTGACGGATCTCGGCAAAGACGTCGATCCCGCGGCGCTTTTAACCAGCGCGGAGACGGAGAAACCGGACATCATCGGCCTCTGCTCCCTCATGACGACGACGCTTCCTGAAATGGAAACCGCCGTGAAACTTTTGAAAGAAAAATATCCCGACATTCCCATCATGACCGGCGGCGCCGTCGTCACACCCGAATACGCCGAAAAAATCGGCGCCGACTCCTACGCGAAAGACGCCATCTGCGCCGTCCGGGAAGCCAATCGCCTCATCGAAGACATGATGAGAAATATAAAATCATAAGTCGTCTGTATTTTTCAGAAAGGAAACCGTTTCCATGAATACCCTTCGCGACAAACACGAAAAAGGACAATTTACGATTACCGTCGAGCTCGACCCGCCGAAAAGCGCCTCGCCGCTCAAAACGCAGAAAGACGCCATTCACCTCATCGGCTATGCGGACGCTGTGAATATCGCCGATTGCCCGATGGCCAAGCTCCGCATGAGCCCCATCGCTCTCTCGCACATCATCCGGCAAGATTACGACCTCGAGACGATTTTCCACCTCACCTGCCGCGACCGGAATCTCATCGGTCTCCAAGCCGAACTCCTCGGTGCCTCGGCGCTCGGCGTCCACAACATCCTGACTCTCACCGGCGATCCGCCCGAAATTGGCGACAATCCGGACGCCAAGCCCGTCTTCGAGACCGATTCCATGGGCCTCATCCGCATCGCGAAACGCCTGAACGATGGTTTTGATATGGCAGGAAACAAACTCGACGCTCCCACCCGTTTCTACATCGGAACCACAGGAAACCCCGGCGCGCCCGACCTCGACCAAGAACTCCGCCGCCTCGAAGCCAAAAAGGCCGCCGGCGCCGACTTCGTCCAGACCCAGCCCGTCTTTGACAAGAAACGCATCGAAGAATATCTGAATGGCGCCAAAGAAATCGGCCTCCCCATCCTCTTCGGCGTCATCCCGCTCAAGAGCTACAAAATGGCGCTCTACCTCCACGAAAAAGTCCCGGGCATCTCCGTGACAAAAGAAATCCAAGACCGCATGGAAACAGAAGGCCGCCCCGCCGGCATCGAAATCGCCGCCGACATCGTCCGCACGCTAAAAGATCTCGGAGCCGCCGGCGCGCATCTCATGCCGATCAATGATATTCCTGCGGTGGAAGAAATCGTCACGAAGGCGGGATTAGCGTAAAAAAAAAGGAGTCATCTGTACCGACCCCAAAAAGTTAGACCCAAATCTAACTATCAGAAATCGGTGCATATGACTCCTTTTTTTGCTTTAGTAGGAATTGCGCTCATCGCTTTCTGCCGACATAAATAGAAACGCAACTTAATTTATTCGCAAATTTTGCAACTCGTTCGAAATTCCTACTTATTTCCAACTATCAGTCGTTGCCAAAATTACGCGGTCATTTGTTCTTTTCCAAAAACGCTTTGACATCTCCGTAGCTGACAAAACCGATAAATTGATCCTTCGGCGCGCCATCTTGGAAATAAATGACGGTCGGTACCGTATCGATTTGGAAACGCTGCGCAAGTTCTTTGTCCTCATCGATATTGATTCCGTAAAACGGAAGCGTCTCTTCCTCCGCGGCCGCTTTGACCATGACCGGTTCCAAGCGGCGGCAATAGCCGCACCAAGGCGCACCGAACGCTACGACCGCCGCTCCTTTGGCAATCGCTCTTTCGAATACGTCCGTCCCGGTAATTCTCTCGATTTCCATTCCAATTCCTCCCTTCTACACAACGATAAAGGAAACAAATTTCCTATTTCCTTCGTTTCTGCTTCAATTATAAATAGTATATCGAGAAATGTCAATTTATTGTTTCAATTCCAGCGTACCACCCACCGGGACAACGCTGACGGAAATACCGGATTTCTCGCAAAGTGCGGAAAATTTTTGAGGATCCTGCGCGATGACGGGCCAAGTATTGTAATGAACCGGAATGACGTGCGCCGCGCCCAACAATTTGGCCGCACACACGGCATCCTCCGACCCCATCGTGTAATTGTCGCCAATCGGAAGAATCGCATAATCCACCGTGGCTTTCTTCCCAATCAAAGCCATATCACCAAAAAGCCCCGTATCGCCGGAATAATACACGACGGGACCATCCGTGAATTGCATCAAAAAACCACAAGCCATCCCGCCCGCGACGCCGCAACTGTGGAGCGCCGGTGTCATCGTGACTTTTCCGAAAGGAAGCGCCGCCGTACCGCCGATATTCATCGGATACGACCGGGGCGCCTTTTCAAAAAGCCCGAGCACTTCCGGAATCGCAATAACAGCCGCCCCCGTGCGCGCCGCTATCTCCGCCGCGTCTCCGAAATGATCTCCGTGCGCATGAGAAATCAAAATGTAATCGCAACGAACGTCCTCGGCACGAATCGAAGCGTTCTCGTTTCCCGAAAGAAACGGATCGAAAAGCAGCCGCTCTTTCCCGGTGTCAATCAAAAATGCCGCATGCCCGTAATACTCCAATTTCATTTTATTTCCTCCTTCATGATAAAAAATAAAATTTCAGCGCCACGCCTTGGCTCTTATTTCTTTTTTCTTGATTATAACATAGTTTCAAAATCCGCTTCTTCCTTTCAGAAAAAATGCAACAAAAAATCTCGCGACTGTTTCGTCTGCGAGATTTTTCTTTGGTGCCGGAGGTGGGACTTGAACCCACACGATGTTGCCACCGCCAGATTTTGAGTCTGGTGCGTCTGCCATTCCGCCACTCCGGCACGAATCGGCGTATAAAAATATATCATGAAATCGGCGCGCTGTCAAACATTTCGCGCCGCATTCAAAACCGTTTCCGTTTCCGCAAGGCGCGCGCTGTCGGTCTGCGTCCAGACGAGCGGCGTGAGCGTCGGGTAGCCGCGGAAAATCCAGTAGGTGTCTTCTTCCGGATTGTCGGTCGGGATGGCTTGGCCGGAAATCCAGTAACCGGTGCGGCCGGACGGATCTTGCAGCGCGCGGATGGCATTTTCGTAATGCTGCAGGCCTTGCCGCACGACTTTGATCTCCGAGAGAGAAATATGGTCTCCGTAGGGAATATTCAGATTCAGCAATCCCTTCCAATGATTTTGCAGGAAATACAAACAAATGACGTCGGCGGCCAATGACGTTGCTTTTTCCAAGAGCGCGGGGTCTTTGGCATTTTCGACGGAAACGGCGATGCCCGGAATGCCTTGGTAAATGCCTTCCATGATGCCGGCGACGGTGCCGCTGTAGAGGCAATCGGTGCCGACATTGAAACCGTTGTTCGCGCCGGAGACGATCAGATCCGGGGCGTCGTCTTTCAAAATATATTCAAGCGCGATTTTCCCGCAATCGGCCGTCGTGCCGGTCACGGTGAAGACGTCCGTATGGTCTGCGAAGGGTTCCCGTTTCTTCATGCGCAAATATTCATGAAGCGTGAGCGCGGCGGAGCAAGAGCTGCGCGGGCGATGCGGGCAGACGACGGTGACGCGGGCAAAAGTCGCCAATATTTTCGCGAGGCCGCGGATACCGGGCGCGTCGTATCCGTCGTCATTGGTGAGGAAAATATGCGGTCTATTCATTGTTTTCATCCTTCCGCGTCAAAGCAGCATCTTGGAATTGCATGCTTCTCGTGTGAATGGTGTGCACCCAGCCTTTTTTGTGGCGATCCAGGAAACCGAGGAAGGTGACGGGAATCCACGAGTACATAAAAATCGGATACAGGAGCCAGTAGAACCAAATTTTATTCGGTACTTTGATTTGAATCAGCACGATGAGCGGCAAAATGTATTGCAAAAAAGTGATGATGAACCAAAATTGATGCGGGAGCAGCTGATCGTTGTAGAGAATGACGGTGAAGCAGGGATGGAAAATATTGATGTACGTCATGACGGCGTAAAAAGTCGAGAGCAGGAGAAAATAATTTTGTGACAGCTGGATGATGCCGTCCAAAATCATCATATTTTTCCGGCGAATGCCTTCTTTCAAAAGCCGGGGAATGTAGCGCCCCGCGCAGTCGAATTGGCCTTGCGCCCAGCGTTTGCGTTGCCGCCAAGACGCCATAAAAGTGAGCGGTTTCTCGTCATAAATAATCGCGTCATGCACCCAGCAAGTCCGAATGCCGTAGGTGAGGCATTTCATGGAAAACTCCATGTCTTCGGTGAGACATTCGCAGCCCCAACCGTATTTCTCGATGATGTCCGCGGCGATGCACATACCCGTGCCGCCCAGCGCCGTGGAGAGACCCAAATTGTATTTCCCCAAATGCCACAGATGATTGATCGTCCAAAAGGCAATGGCAAAAGTGCCGGACACCCACGTGTCGGTCGGATTTTTGGCAGACAAATACCCCTGCAACACTTTCTGTCCCTTGCAGAGGCGGCTGTTCATTTCCGTCAAAAAATCGAGATGCACCAAATTGTCCGCATCAAACACGCAAAAAGCGTCATAGCCCTTTTGCAATGCGAAAATTTGGGGAAACACCCAATCCATCGCATAGCCTTTGCCGACGAGTTCCTGATTGAAGCGCTCGAAAACGTAGGCGCCGTGCTCTCTTGCCAGCGCCGCGGTACCGTCCGTGCAATTGTCCGCTATGACGTAAATATCGTACAGCTCTTTCGGATATTTCAACTGTTTCAAATTGTCCAGAAGCGCGCCCAAGACGGCTTCTTCATTGTGCGCCGGGATGACGACGGCAAATGTATGCTTCGGCGTGAGAATTTTCTTTTCTTTCGGATGCCAAGTCCCACACACGGCCAGCAGCAGATAGTAGAGCGTGAAAAACGCCACAATCCACTGGATGGGAATCATCAGATAATCCAAGGGGGTATTCATACTACACGTCACTCCGCGTCTTCTGTTTCCTCATCCATCCGACGGCGCAACGCCTTTCTTCTTCTCCGCCGCTCCATCTTGCGACGATTCTGGTACGTATTCAATATCCCGAACACGATAAAAGCAAAGCACAGCGCGGCAAACCAAATCGGCCAATGGATACATGTGGGGGCGACAAAGATAAGCAGCGCCGCGCCCAACGCTTCGATATGGAGCTGATCGGCCGTCGCGCCCTTGTTCGTGGGATAATGAATTTCACTCACCATGAGATACGCAACGAGAAGCACCAAGAGAAGCGTCACGACCGGCCACAGTTTCATCCCCGACAGCATATATCCCGCCGTAATCATGCCGGTCATCGGACAGGGAAGCCCTTCGAAATAGCCGTGCACTTCATCGCTTTTCACATTGAAACGGGCGAGACGAAACGCGCAGGAAACGGCCAAGAGCGAGCAGGCAATCATCCCGATGAGACCCAATTCGCGCAATTCGGAGGCATACAAAAGCGCCCCCGGAGCGATTCCGAAGGAAATATCGTCGCACATGGAATCAAGCTCGACGCCCAAAGGTCCCGTCGTATGCAAAGCTCTTGCGATGCGTCCGTCCAGAAAATCGGCCACCATGGACACCAAAATGCAGACCGCCGCATAATCGAAAGCGCCCTCTATCGTCATCAAAATCGACAACGCGCCGAAAAATCCGTTTGTCGCCGTCGCGGCATTGGCAGCCCATGATTTCTTCACTTTACTTCAGCCTCCCTATGATACTCGTCCCGCCTGTGACTTTATCCCCTTTTTTGACGTAAATTTCCACATTTCCCGGCACATACAGCTCCGTGCAGGAACCGAATTTAATCATCCCGTACAATTCGCCCTTGCCGATAGTCTCGCCGAGACGGCTCCACAGCACGACCCGCCGCGCCAAGAGCCCCGCAATCTGCACGACCAAAATCGACCGATGTTTCCCGGTGATCCCAATCGCGCCGCGCTCATTCTCATACCCGACGCTCGATTCGTACGCAGGACGGAAACGCCCCTGCGTGTAGGACATAAAAGAAATTTTCCCCGCCATCGGCGCGCGATTCGTGTGCACATTGAAAACGGAGAGAAATATCGTCACGCGATGGCAAGTTTCCCCAAGAAACGAATCCTCGGAAACGTCTTCCGCCACGTCCATGACCGTCCCGTCGGCCGGCGACACCAAAATGTCTTCGCCTTCGGGAATGTCCCGCTTCGGGCAGCGAAAGAAATACGCAAAATAAATTCCCAATACAAAAGGAACAATCGCCGCGTGCGGATGTCCGAAATACGCCAAGCCCCCCGCCAGCGCCGCGCAGACCGCCAAGAAAGGATAACTTTCATGCAGAATGTAGGGCTTTGTGTTGGGATTTCTGACGATTTCCTCCGCCGTGTCCAATTGTTCCTCCTAAAATTTATTTTCCTATTTATGATTTACTTGTTTTTCTTTTTGTTTTTTCCATTGCTTGACGGCGCGCATATATTTCGGAAGCGCCATCATGCGCCCAAGCCGCGACGGCTGCTGCCAAAGACGATACGCCCATTCGAGCCGATGCCGTTGCATCCAAAGCGGAGCACGCCGCAGATTTCCCGCCATGATGTCGAAAATACCGCCGACACCGATGGCCAAGACGCCGGGCAATTCCTCTTTGTGGCCAAACAGCCAGAGCTCTTGCTTCGGGACGCCCATGCCGACCAGAAGAATTTTCGTCCCCGCCGCCCGAATGTCCTGCAAGATTTTCTGTTCCTCGGTCTCGTCGAAGAAACCGTCGTGCGTACCGGCGATACGAAATCCCGGATGCGAAGCCGCGATATTCTCCGCCGCTTTCTGCGCGACGCCCGGAGCCCCGCCCAAAAAGTAGACCGGCCACGGTTTCTCCGTCGCTTCCGCCAAGAGCCGCGCCGATAAATCCGCACCGGTGACGCGCTCGGGAAACGGCGTCCCCAAGACGTCGCCCGCCCAGAGAATGCCCGCGCCGTCCGCGACGACCAAATCCGCCTCTTGCAGACAGCGGCAAAGACCCTCGTGTTTTCTTGCGAGCATCAGCATTTCCGCATTCGCCGTCAGAACGATGTGCGCCGTTTCCGTTTCCACCATCTTCTCACAAAAAGAAACGGTTTCCTCCATGGTAATCGCCGCAATCCGTATGTCCAAGACTTCATGCGCGCGCTTGACTTGCTCGATCATTTCGCGCTGTAATTCGGTGCTTCTTTCGTAATGCTGACGTCATGCGGATGGCTTTCGCGAAGTCCGGCGCCCGTAATCTGAATGAATTTCGTCTTTTCAATCATATCGCGAATCGTCGGCGCGCCGCAGTAACCCATCGATGCGCGGAGCCCGCCAATCAGCTGGAAAATCACATCGGAGACATGGCCGCGATACGGAATCTGTCCCTCGATGCCCTCCGGCACCAGTTTCTTGGAATCCTGCTGGAAATAGCGATCCTTGGAGCCTGCATTCATCGCGCCCAAAGAACCCATCCCGCGATAGGATTTATACGTTTTGCCCTGATAAATGATCGTCTCGCCGGGGCTTTCCTCCGTCCCCGCCAAGAGATTGCCGAGCATGACCGTGGACGCGCCGGCGCCGATGGCCTTCGCGATGTCCCCGGAATATTGAATGCCGCCGTCGGCGATAATGGGAATCCCGCGTCTCTCCGCCGCCCGCGCGCACTCGTAAATCGCCGTAACCTGCGGCACGCCAATCCCCGCAATGACGCGTGTCGTGCAAATGGAGCCCGGACCGATCCCGACCTTCACCGCGCTGACGCCCGCGTCAATCAAAGCTTCCGTCGCCCCCGCCGTCGCGACATTGCCCGCGATGAGCTGCATATGCGGAAACGCTTCGCGCAAATGGCGAATCGTGCGGAGCACCCCTTCACTGTGACCGTGCGCCGTATCAATCACAATCACATCCGCTCTCGCATCCAGAAGCGCGCCCGTCCGCTCGATGACATTCGCCGTCGCACCGACCGCCGCCGCCACCAAGAGACGCCCGTCGCCATCTTTCGCCGAATTCGGATATTTCCTCATCTTTTCGATGTCTTTGATCGTGACGAGCCCTTTCAGATAGCCCTTGTCATCGACGAGCGGCAATTTCTCGATGCGATGCTCCTGCAGAACCCGCTTCGCCTCCGGCAACGTCGTATTTTCCGGCGCCGTGATGAGCCCTTCCTTCGTCATGATTTCCTTGATCGGCTTATCCAAATCCGTCTCGAAACGCATATCGCGATTCGTGATGATCCCGACCAATTTCCCGTCCACCGTGACCGGTACGCCGGAAATATGATATTTATTCATCAAATCGTCCGCATCCGAGAGAAGATTGTCCGGTCCCAAAGAAATCGGATCGACAATGACGCCGTGCTCCGAACGCTTCACCTTATCGACCTCTTTGCACTGCTCATCGATGCTCATATTCTTGTGAATGACGCCAATCCCGCCCTCGCGCGCAATTGCAATCGCCATCTCCGACTCCGTGACCGTATCCATCCCCGCCGACATCACCGGAATATTCAGCTTGATTTCATTCGTCAGCATCGTCGACACATCGACTTCGTTCGGCAACACTTCCGAATGTGCCGGAATCAGCAATACGTCATCAAAAGTCAGTCCCTGCTTCCCGAATTTATCTTCCCTCATCGCAAACCTCCGTCCTTTTGGAAACACACCATGATTACGTCCTACAATAAAAGCCCCACCGAAAATGAAAATCGGAACTTACATCCGTTTCTGCCGTACCGCATGGGGAATTGAATTGTTTTATTATATCATCTTGAATTGTCATATTCAACCGCTATTTCTTATATTCCGGCACATAAATGAAATAAAATCGCCTTTGAGAAATTTTCTGGCCCATCGAAAAGCCCGTACGAGAAACGCATCCCGCACGCAAAAGAAGAAAATCGTTTGTCGATTTGATTTCAAAACGGCTAATGATGAATAGCAAGCGGATGTCAAAAATGAATACGCTCCGCGCATTTTTATTCGCGCACAAAAAAAAGGAAACCCTTTTCAGAGTTTCCTTTTTGACTGCAAATTCTAAAATTAGAACTTGTAGTTGAGGGACAGCGTCCAAGAATTATAACCCTGGTCGGTGTCATCGTCCTTGGAAGCGAACGCGTATTCGCCATGGACATAGGTATTCTTCGCGACGACGACATCGCCGGTAGCGAGCCAGAAGTGGCCGTTATTATCGAGCAAGTAAAGCGCCGTCGGAACCTGCAGACCGGAGCCGCCATTGTAGAGACCTTCTTTAGTCTTGAAGTAAGCGAGATCGATATTGTAGCTACCGACTTTCTGGAGGTTCTTTGCGCCATAGCCAAGGCCGACGGTCCAGATTTTTCCCTTCTGACCAGCCTTGACACTTTCCTTTGTATCGGCATAGTAATCGCCAAATACGCGAAAATCATTGACCGGAACGAGGACATTCACGCCCCAGACAGACTGCTTCTGAGAATCATAGTACTTGCCGTCGTAAGTTGTTGTTCCACCATCCGTTGTGCCCTTGAGATATTCGAAAGAGCTGGTCTTGTAGTAATCCACGCCGAGCTTCACTACGCCGAGATTGGCTTTCGCCTGCGCGTAGAAGACTTCCGCTTTATGGAACGTTTCATAAGCATAGTCTTTCTCATCTGTGCCCTTAACTGTTCCGGCATCTGCACCCTTCATGCGGCCGTAGCCGATAGCCAAGTTGACTTTTTCTCCGAGCGGAGCCGCGAGTTCAAGACCGTCGAAAGACTCGCTATAGAGCCAGCTGACCTGCTGACCCATGTCGAGTTCATAACGGCCGAGGGTCGCGCCGACTTTGCCGAGCTGATGATGGACATACAGACGATCCATTTCAACATTGGAATCGCCGCCATTTTTCAAATCGACATTACCCGTGGAAAGACGACCATGAACATAGGTGGTGTCATTGACCGTCGCACGCGCATTGATGCGGATACGACCCTTGAACGCGTCATCGCCGCCATTCGCCTTCTGGTAACGCATACGAGCGTCGCCGGTCCAGACGATGTTACCGACTTTCTTTTCGAGGTTGCCGACGCGGACACCGAGGTTCTGGAGTTCAGCGCCGTATTCGGAAGCAAGACGATCGACGATCGCGCGATGTTCCGCATCCATCTGGTCTTCTTTCGCCATCAGGCGAGCAATGATCTGCGCCATTTCATAGCGGGTGATGTTCTGCTGGCCTTTGAAAGTGCCGTCCGGATAGCCGTCGACCAATCCACGATCGGACAAATCGGAGACAGCCTGGTACGCCCAGTCAGAGGTGGAAACATCAGAGAACGGATTCGCAGCGTAAGCGGAAGCGCCGGCCGCGAGAGCAGCCACAGCTGCCATTGCGAGGATTTTCTTCATAGTGAAATCTCTCCTTTTGTGAATTTTGCCCATCGAGATCAAAATCCGGATTCACAAAAGAATTTTCATCAGAGTTGCCTTGTTTCCTCAAACAATCACTCTTTTGCGTTTCCTTCGCACCCGAAGCGACAGGCTTTCCTTCGGTTACGCCCACATTATAACGCATACAAGCAATGTCTGCAAGTATTTCATTCGCCCGCCCGGGTAAAGTTTTTCTCGTCTGCGGTAGATTTTTTCATGTTACTCTTATTTTTCTGTAAATTTTTCGGATTTTTGGGGAGATTTCGGCGGCAAAATATCGATTTTCTTTCCATGTCATTTATTTTTTTATTTTGATTCTGAAATTTCGGTATTAAAAAATTGTTGAAAATTTTTCTTTTTGGATTTCAAAAAGTAGTGCACAACATAGTACACAGTGCACAGTGCACAGGTTGGCGTGCTCGGCTTTTTGCGTCAGGCGCAAGGTAGCCGAGAGCCGGGAGCTTATAAGCG
>CAVHDO010000001.1:55276-58277 GCA_963634795.1 Oscillospiraceae bacterium | reverse complement strand
CCAAGCGGTGAAATTCGTGAAGCCGCACCAGAGGAGGCCGAGGCCGGCGACGTAGATGAAGAGTTTCATCGCGAAGAGCGGCATCATAAACATCGCGGCGCCCAAAATGATTTGTCCTGCGGCGGCCAAAAGATAGATGTGCGGCGAGGGAATTTTGTCACGGTTTTGCAGGTAAAAGGTGATGAGCATGCCGCCGCGCATCAGGATATAGGCGGCGAACATATACGGCATGAAGAGAATGAGCCAGCGCCAGTTTCCCGACGAGAGGAGCCAGAGGCCAAAGAGGATGTCGACGACCGCCATAATGAGGCGGAGCAGGGAACGATTTTCGGCGGACGCGGTGAGGTGTCGCATCAGCTGCGAGACGCCGCTCATAAAAATGGCCACGCCCGCATAAATTGCCGCCATTTCCATTGCCATTTGCGGCTCGAGGAAGAAATAGACGCCGGCGACGCCGAAGAAAACGGAGGAAAGAATCAGCCAGAGGGAGTGCATGGGAATCTCCTTTTAAACTTCATAATAATAATACATATTATAACAATGAAACGGATGGAATGCAACGTGAAAGGGGAGAAGCAAATATAGATTCTGCCGAAAATTTTTCTCTTGTCAGGCTCATCGGAAACGATTGATTTTTTCAGACATTGATCGCATCAGCGTTTCCTCGGTGACGCCAGTCGGTCGCCGTACGCGTTTCGGCGCTTACGATGAAGTTTTCATTGCCCGTTGCATGGTATCGCTTATCGGAGAGAGGGGAGCGATGACGTTCTGCTGTTTCCTCTTTTTTGCCGACGTACGAGCGTTTCTGCTATAAAAATTTTCTGCATATAAAAAACTTTTATGGTATAATGATATAGAAAAATTTTATTTCAAACGGAAATTCTGACAGATACGATTCATTTCGATTGAGGAGAATGCGGGTCATGAACAATACGGATTGGAAAATTTTAATTTATCTTCGCGAGGAGCGCAGCATCAATAAGGTGGCGAAGCGCCTTTTTTTGACGCAGCCGTCGCTGACCTATCGTTTGGATCAGATGGAAAAGGAAATCGGGGTGCCGCTTTTTATTCGGACGAATAAGGGCGTGCATTTCACGGATGCGGGGATGCGTCTTTTTTCATATGCGGAAAAAGAATTGCAGCAGTATCAGGATATGAAAAATTATGTGACGCACGAGAACAGCACGGTGTCCGGCGTGCTTCGCATCGGGGCGAGCCGTTCGTTTACACAATCGCATATGCCGGCGCTTTTGAAAGGTTTCGCGGATCGGTACACGGATATTGAAATTTCTTTGACGCAGGGCGCGAGCGACCGTCTGACGAAGATGGTGAAGAAGGAAGATATTCAGCTGGCGATTGTCCGCGGCGATCAGGATTGGGACGAGATGGACATTTTGCTCGACAATGCGCCGATGTATCTTATTTCCGCCGGAAAAATCGATTACAATACGTTGTCGCAGCAGCCGACGATTCGCTATCGTTCCGATTCGTCGCTGGATGAATTGCGCACGCGTTGGTGGCGGGAGAATGTGGGAGATCCGCCGCATTTTATGCTCGGTGTCGACGATTGCCTGACTTGCGTGGAGATTGTGAATGCGGGGCTGGGGCATTGCGTGATTCCGGGTGACTTGATTACGAAATGCGCGCCGCATGTGTATCGGGAAATTTTGCGGGATTCCAAGGGAAATCCGATTTTCCGGCCGAGCCATCTCATTTGCAAAAACGCGATGACGGTCTCGACGCCCGTGCAGACTTTTATCGATTATGCGCGGCAGTTTTTCCGGGAGAATCCATTGCTTCACATTTACGAAGCGGATATGGAAAAAGAGGAAAATCCGGAAACATTTACGGAAGCCGCCGAAGAAAAGATGGCCAAATAACAGAAGGGACACATTGTTTCTCAAAAAAAGAAGCGATGTGTTTTTTTGCGGCTTTTTTGTTTGCATATCCCGTTTGGATTGCATATAATATCTGTGATTGTAAATAATTATTTTTCGGAGGAGGAAGACATGCAAAAGAGAATCATTCATGTGGATGAGCGTTTGCCGCTTTTGCCGACCATTCCTTTGGCGTTGCAACATTTGTTCGCCATGTTCGGTTCTACGGTGCTCGTGCCGTTTCTGCTTCACGTCGATCCCGCTACCTGTCTTTTTATGAATGGTATCGGGACTTTATTGTATCTGGCGATTTGTAAGTGGAAACTGCCGGCTTATCTGGGCTCGAGTTTTGCTTTTATTTCTCCCGTTTTGGCCGTTTGCGCGACGTCGGGGATGTCGTACGGCGATGCGCAGGGCGGTTTTATTGCGTTCGGACTTTGTTTCATGCTCTTGGCGCTTGTCGTCGCCAAAATCGGAACGGCCTGGATTGACGTGCTGTTTCCGCCGGCGGCAATGGGTGCGATTGTCGCGATCATCGGCCTGGAGCTCGCGCCGCTGGCGATGAATATGGCCGGGTACACGGGCGAGGCGCAGGGAATGACGAATGAAACGGCGATTCTAATCTCGACGTTCACGCTGATTGTGACGATTTTGGCCAGCACACTCGGGCGTGGATTTATCGGGATCATTCCGATTTTGATCGGCGTGATCAGCGGCTATGTGCTGTCGTATTTCTTGGGTGTCGTTGATTTTTCGAATGTCGAGAAGACGCCGTGGTTCGCGTTTCCTACGTTTTATCAGCCGAGTTTCAACTTTTCGGCCATCATGATGATTTTGCCGGCAGTTTTTGTGGTCTTGGCGGAGCATTTGGGGCATCTCTTTGTCACGAGCGATATCGTCGGGCGCGATTTGATTAAAGATCCCGGACTGCATCGTTCGCTCTTTGCCGACGGGCTGTCCAATGTGCTTTCCGGCTTCGCGGGCTCCACGCCGAATACGACGTATGGGGAAAACATGGGCGTCATGGCCATCACGGGCGTGTACAGCACATTTGTGATTGGCGGCGCGGCGTGCTTTGCGATTCTCTTCAGTTTCGTCGGAAAGATTGCGGCGCTGATTCACGG
>CAVHDO010000001.1:0-55041 GCA_963634795.1 Oscillospiraceae bacterium | reverse complement strand
CTTGTGTTTGAGAAGACGCATTTGGATAATGAGGAATGAGGGAAGAGAGGCGCAGCTTTCTTGTTTTTGGTTTTGGCGGCGTTTGAGATGAAAACTTTTCTGCTGATAGGGAAGAGGGAAGAGAGGCATAACTGATGTCTTTCTTTTCTTTTGCGGCGTTTGAGATGAGAGCTTGCTGCTGATGAGGCTTGAAAAAGCTTGAAAAAGCTTGAAAAAGCTTGAAAAGGCTTGAAAAGGCTTGAAAAGGCTTGAAACCCGTTAATCATTAGTCGTTAATTGGGCGTGAGACATTTGGAATTTCAAGCAACATGAGCTGCGGATAACGGATGGCGGATAGCGGAAAGCGCGCACGATAAAAAGAGACAACCTTTTTGCAGGAGGCTGTCTCTTTTTCATTGCGTTTCTTGAATTATTTTTCCGTTCGCTTGAAAATTTGGGTCATGTCGTAGTGGCCGGAGAGTTTTTGGATGGGGGCGCCTTCTTTGGTGAAGCGGACGCCGGTGACGGTCGGGTATTCGGTGAGGGTGTTTACGATGGCCGAGATGAAAAGGGTTTCCGTCGTCTGGCCGCCTGAAAGTTCTTGCAGCTCTTTAGAAAAATTGACGGTCGCGATGCCGTCTTTGATGTCGACGGAGCGGACGGCGAGATTTTCGGGAAACAGAGGATACGGCGCGGCGCGGTCAGCCGTCAGGAGTTCGGTGAGGACGCGTGCGGGATCGGCGGTTTCATAGTTGAGAGACAGTGTCTTGGGTAGGACGCCCGTGCCGTCTTCGTTCGGGAGATAGAGGACGACGGGGCCGGTTTTGACGGGCGCTTTTTTTGTTTCTTCTTGTTTTTGCGGTGGTGGCGTCGTTTCCGTCAGGCAGCCGGTCAGGGGGAGGAGGAGAGAGAGGGCGAGCGCGCCGAGGATGAGTTTCTTCATGATTTCTCCTTATTTTTTACGAAATTTGGGCGAAATAATCGAGGAGACCTTCGTAGAGGCTGTTCGCGATGGATTTCGCGCCCCAAGAGGAGGTCAGCATTTTCAGGCGGTGGGTATTCGAGATGAAGCCCATTTCCACGAGGACGGAGGGCATTTTCGTGTGTACATTCACGTAGAGGTCATTGGCGCGGACGCCGCGATCCGGAATGGCGAGATTGTTGATGATGGCGTAATGAATGCGCTGCGCGAGGAGCAGGTCTTTCGCATTCTTCGGATGGTAGTACACAGTCGTGCCGTCGATGGCGGTATTCGCGAAGGAATCGATGTGAATGGAAATGAAAGCGTCGGCACCGGCTTTGTTGGCAATGTCGCAGCGCGCTTGAAGTTCTTTGGCGTCGTCGGCATAGGGAGCATAGACGTCTTTGTCCGTCTCGTGGGTCATGATGACTTTGGCTCCGGCGGCTTTGAGCAGGTCGCGAAGCGGCTTGGCGATGGCCATATTGATGTCTTTTTCGTAAATTTTTTCGCCGTTCAGCGTGCCGATCGCGCCGATGTCCGCGCCGCCGTGGCCGGGATCGATGCAGATGATTTTATTTTTCAAAATTTTTTCGGCATAGCTATTCGCGGTATCGGCAGGCGTTTGGCTCTCGGATGATTCAGATGAAACGGAAACGGAGGATGAAGTGTCTTGGCTGCGCGACGGAATGTCAATGACGAGGCGATCCGGGCGACCAGCTTTGGCGTCGGGCTTCACCAAAAAAGCTTTGATTTCATTCGATGGCAGCGCGCGTGTGAGGCGGACGCAAGTCTTGACGTCGCCTTCGGACGCGGACAGAGTAAAGGTCTCTGCATTCTGCTTTCCAATCGTGTAGGAATGGTCAACGCTGCTCGCGATGGCGGAATCCGGCAAGCTCACATAGAGATTTTTTCCGTCCTTGGAAACGGAGAGGTCGGCTTTGACGGGCGCGGACAGCTCAAGGACAATACGAACAAAAGGAATGTCGGCATCGGTCCTGGCCGCCCAAGAAACGCCGGTCACCGTCGCCGCTTCGGCACAAGCCCAAACGGCAAGAGAAAAAAGAAAAGTCAGTACGGCGATAAAAATTCGTTTCATAAATAGCCTCTTTGGAAAAAACGAGAGATGAGGGGCAAAACTTTTGTGTTGGTACCCGACGGCGGCAAATGAAATGAAATCCATGCTGCCGGCAGAGATGAGAGATGAGGCTTTCCGTTTCTTGGCTTCATTTCTGTCACAGAAAAGTTTTCATCACAAATGCCGCAAAAAGGAAAAAAGGAATCAAGCTGGGCTTCTCTTCCCTCTTCCCTATCAGCAGCAAGCTCTTAGCACAAACGCCACAAACAGGAAGAATAAAAAATTTCCGCTTCTCTTCCCTATTTTTTACTCAATGCAATGGCTTCGTCAAATTCTTTTTGAATGGTTTCCGACGGCGTTTTATCGGCCAGAGAGACAAGGACGATGGCGGCGGAGGCGAAGAGGAAACCGGGGACAAGTTCGTAGAGATCCAGCCAGGCGAAATGTTTCCAGATGAGGACCGTGAAGCCGCCCGTCACGATGCCGGCATACGCGCCGCGAAGGGTCATCCGTTTCCAATAAAGAGACAGCAGCATGACCGGTCCGAAGCAGGCGCCGAATCCCGCCCACGCGTAGGAAACGATTTGGAAGATGTAACTGTTGGGATCGGCGGCGAGATAGAGCGCGCAAGCGGAAATGGCAAGCACGGTCGCGCGGGAGACGAGAAGAAGTTCCTTCTGGCTCGCGTGCGGATGGAAGGGATGGTACATATCGCGGGAAACGGCCGACGCCGTCACAAGAAGTTGGGAGGAGGCGGTGCTCATGATGGCCGCCAGCACGGCCGACCAGATGAGCCCGGTGAAAAATGGCGAGGCCAAGTCGGAAGCCATGATGATGAAGACGCGCTCCGCATCGGCATTCTCCAGCGGCGTGGCGAGATAGGCTTTGCCGACGACGCCGATGGCGATGGCGCAGAAAAGGGAAATAATGACCCAGCCCATGGCGATATTTGTGGATTTTTTGAGTTCTTTCGCGTCGCTGATGGCCATGAAACGGACGAGAATGTGCGGCTGCCCGAAATAGCCGAGTCCCCAGCCGACGGACGAGATGAACATGATGGCATTCATCGTGCCGCTTGCCGAATCGGGAAAGAGGGAAAAGAAATCGGAGCCTTCTTTTGAGAGGGCGGCAAGCGTCGGCGTCGCACCGCCCAGCGCAATGGACGCGGCGACGGGAATGTAAAAGACGGTGAAGAACATCATGGTGCCCTGAATGAAATCCGTCCAGCACACCGCAGAAAATCCGCCGAGGAAGGTATAAAAGATGACGACAAAAGCGCCGATAAAAAGCGCGGCGGTGTAAGGAATGTCAAAAATGGTATTGAAAAGTTTCCCGGCCGCGACGAATCCGGAAGAGGTGTAGATGATGAAGAAAATCAAAATGCAGACGGCGCAAAGAAGGCGCAGGCCGTTTCTGTGATCTTCGAAACGATTGGACAGATAATCGGGAATCGTGAGACTGTTTCCGGAAATTTCGGAGTAGGTGCGAAGCCGTTTGGAAATGAAAAGCCAATTCAGCCACGTGCCGACGATGAGGCCGATGCTCGTCCAGATGGCGGAGAGCCCGTGCAGATACGCAAAGCCGGGAAGGCCCATCAGCATCCAGCCGCTCATGTCCGAAGCTTCCGCGCTCATCGAGGTGAGCCAGGGGCCGAGCTTGCGGTCGCCCAAAATGTATTGCGAAAGATTTTTTTGCTTGCGGGAATAATAGACGCCAATCGCCATCATGGCGCCAAGATACAGGGCAAAAGCCAAAATAATTTCGATGTCTCCTTCGTAGTGCATGCGGTTTCCTTTCTAAAAAAAAGCAACGGAAAAACGGTGTCGCGTCTCCGATGCTTCTCTGCGTCGTGTGTTTTTATGAATAAGATTTACTTATAATAAAGGATTTTTCGGAAATTGTAAAGGCGGCGACGCGTGATAAAAATTTTGTTCCAAATTTTTCAAAAAAACTCTGTTCCGTTTCGTTTCTTCATGCTATAATATTTTTGTCTATTCCCAGTGGGCAATGCGTCGCGGGGATTTCTGAGGGAAAGGGAGTCATGGAAGAGCTGACGAGTCTTGCGAATCGCCGGGTGAAGCAGGCGATGGAATTGAAGCAAAGGAAATATCGCGAGCGCGACGGGCTTTTTGTGATGGAAGGCACGCGCAGCGCCGAGGATGCTTTGGCGCAGGAAATCGCAGGCGTTTCTCTCTTCGTGACGCCAGAGTCTGTGAAGATTTCTCGTGTGGCGGCGCTTGCGGGGCGGGCGGAAAATTTCGGTTGGCACGTTTTTTCCGTGACGGAGCCGATGATGAAAAAAATGTCGTCGGCGGTGCATGGGCAGGGCGTGCTTGCCGTCTTGCCGAAGCCGAGACGAAATTTGGCGGAGGCGCCGGTCGAGTCCGGGCTGTACGTATTGCTCGATGCGGTGCAGGATCCGGGAAACGTGGGCACGATCCTTCGTACGGCAGCGGCGGCGGGTGTGCGCGGCGTTTTTTTGACGGAAGGCACGGCGGATCCGTACGGAGAGAAAGCGGTGCAATCCTCGATGGGAAGTATTTTGCGCCTTCCGGCGTACGAACAGGTGACGACGGAGGCATTGGACGCGTTTCTTTGCCGGACGGGATACCCACTCATCGGCACGGCGCTTTTGGGCGGGAAGCCATATCGCGATGTTTCCTTGGGGGCGAATGCGGTCGTGGCTTTCGGAAACGAAGGCGCGGGACTCTCGGAAGACATTTTGCGGCGGTGCAAGGAACGCTTGTATATTCCGATGGCAGGCGGCGTGGAGTCGCTCAATGTCTCGGTGGCCGCAGGGATTATTTTGTTTCATTTGAAAAATTTAGAAGAGTAAGGATGTAAAAAAGAAAATGGCACGAACGAAGAAGAAAGAAACGTATTTGGTGGATTTTTCCATTTTGCCGACGGCGGTAAAAGCGACGATTCGCGCAAAGCAGATGCTCGAGGACGGGCGCGCGACGTCCATTTACGATGCGGTGCGCAAGGTGGGTCTCAGCCGCAGCGCGTTTTATAAATACAAGGATCATATTTCGGACGTCATGGATGAAAATGCGCGCGACGTCTTGACGATGACGGTTGTCCTGGAAAATGACGTGACGGTCTTGACGCGGCTTTTGCGGAAATTGTCCCGCGATGAAACAGAACCGGTGACGATGGTGAAATCGGCGCCGACGAGCGGAAATGTCGTTTTGACGCTCAGTTTCTATCTCGTGGATCTTCCGAGTGACAGCGAGGATTTTGTAAAAGCGATTCGCGGCGTGAAGGGCGTCGAGAAAGTGACTGTCGTGGGAGATGAAGGATGAAGGATATTCATATCGCCCTTTTGGGCTTCGGTACGGTCGGCAGCGGTGTCGCGGAGGCCATTCGAAGAAATGGGGATGCGCTCGCATCGCAGCTGGGCGCTCGCCTGCATTTGAAAACGGTCTTGGTGCGGGACGCGGCCAAATATGCGTCACACGAGCTGTTGCAGGGTGTGCGGCTCACGACGGATTTTGCCGAGATTGCGAATGACGACGAGATTTCCATCGTGATTGAAGTGATGGGCGGCCTCTCGCCGGCGAAGGAATATATTTTCGCGGCGCTCGAAAAAGGGAAGAGCGTCGTCAGCGCGAATAAGGATCTCGTCGCGCTGTGCGGTCCGGAAATTATTCGGCTGGCGGAAAAGAATCATGTGAATTTCAGCTGCGAGGCGAGCGTGGGCGGCGGCATTCCGATTTTGGTTCCGTTGCACGATTCGCTCGCGGCCAATCGCATCGATAAAATTCTCGGCATCGTGAATGGGACGACGAATTACATTCTGACGGCCATGACGGACACGGGCGAATCTTACGAAACGGCGCTCGCTGAGGCGCAGGAAAAAGGTTTCGCGGAAGCGGATCCCACCAATGACGTGTGCGGCTACGATGCAGCGCGGAAACTCGCGATTCTGGCCTCCATCGGTTTCCGTGCGAATGTGACATTCGATGATGTCGCGGTCGAAGGAATCGACAAAATCACGCAGCAAGACGTCCTCTACGCCAAGGACATGGGCTACGTGATTAAATTGCTCGCCGTCGCGACGCGCGAAGAGGGCGGCATTTCCCTCAATGTCTATCCCGCTTTCGTCCCGAAGGCGCATCCGCTCGCCTCCGTGAAAGGTTCGTACAATGCGATTTACGTCGTGGGAAATATCGTGGACGACGTCATGTTTTATGGACGCGGCGCCGGGTCGCTTCCGACCGCTTCGGCCGTCATGGGCGACGTCATTGCGACGGCCAAACACATTGTGACAGGCACGACGGGCACCGGCATGATTTTGACGGAAACGCAGCCCGCGGCGCTCTATTCGCCGAAAAAACTCCGCGACTCCTATTATTTCCGTCTCATCGTCAAAGATGCGACAGGCGTCTTGGCCGGTATCGCGCAAATTCTGGCTGATCACGAAATCAGTATCAACGAAGTCGTACAGAAACGCCGTTTCCAAAATTGCGCAGAACTCATGCTGATTGTGGAATCGGCGCCGCGCGAAAATATCGAAAAAGTCATCGAGACGCTCACGGCGCTGCCAACTGTCGTCGAGATTGCGAATGTGATACGGGTATTGGCCAATGGAAACGAATGAAATCATCGTGCGCGTCCCGGCGACGACCGCGAATCTGGGCAGCGGTTTCGACGTCTTGGGGCTGGCGCTCTCGCTGGAAAATGAATTGCACTTTATTCCCGAAGAAGGACAATTCGTAGACGTCGTGATGACGGCGGAAGGGGAAGGACTCGCGACATTGGCGACCGCGTCGGAGAATATTATTTTCCGCGCCATGGAAGAAACGGCGGCCGTGATTGGGAAACCGCTTCCCGCAGGGCGAATGCACGCCGTGAATCGCATTCCCTTTGCCAGAGGTCTCGGCAGCTCGTCAGCGGCCATCGTTTCCGGCATCGTTCTCGCCAACGCACTCTTGGGCGCGCCGCTCTCAGAAAATGAGATGCTCCAAATTGCGGCCAAAGTCGAAGGCCATCCGGACAATGTGGCGCCGGCGCTCTTGGGCGGCTTCGTCGTCTCCATGATGGAGGACGGCGTCTGCACCTCCGCCAAAATTCCCGTTGCCGACGATTGGAAAGCCGTCGTCGCCATTCCCGATTACGAACTCATGACCGAAGAAGCGCGCGCCGTCCTGCCGACAAATTACAGCCGCGCGGACGCCGTGCACAATGTCAGCGCCGTGTCGTTTTTGCTGACCGCATTCTTTACAAAAAATCCGGCGTATCTCGCGCGCGGCCTCTCGGATCGCATCCACGTCCCGTATCGCATCGGTCTCATCCCCGGCGGTGAAGACGTCATGGAAAACGCGAAGCAAGCCGGCGCTTTCGGCGCCACCATCAGCGGCAGCGGCTCCACCATGATTGCCTTCGCCGACGAAGCACACGCCGAAGCTGTCGGAACCGCCATGCAAAAAGCATTCGCCGAGAAAGGAATGCAAAGCCGCGTATTGGTTTTGGATTTTAATACAAGCGGCGCGAGCGTGGAAACAAAAAATATTTGTTTTAGGAAATCATGGGAAAAGGCAATAGAATGAAAAGAGAAAGCCGATAGAATGGGAATGCTGTCGGCTTTTTTGTTTATGTGGTTTGCCGATGTGAAAGGAGGTTTCTGATGATAAAAGTAGGGATGAAATGGATTTGGTTTATAGTAACATTGTTTCTGTCTTGTGGTGCAGGTTTTGGGCAAAGTGTATATGCGACAATAACGGAAGGAAGTGTGTCGGGGACGGATTCGATAGCCATTGGAAACGCGTCTGCGACGTCGAAGGATTATGCGACGGCTTTAGGGGCGAACGCGACAGCCGGTGGGGTTAATTCCGTTGCCATTGGTGGAAGCGAAAAGAAAGCGGCCACAGGAAATATAGCGGCAACGACTGGAGCATCAGCGTTTGGGGATTCTTCTATTGCTATCGGTGATAATTCAAGCGCGGGAGGCACATCTGCTGTTGCTTTGGGGCATAAAGCGGGCGGCTTGACGAATTTTTCGGTGGCAATTGGCTATAATTCTACTGCGAAAACGAGTGAATCCACGACGGCTGTTGGTTCGCATTCCATATCGACAGGAATTTATGCCTCATCGTTCGCTTCTTATGCTAAGGCTTATACTGATTATTCATTGGCTTTGGGATATAAGGCGACAGTTGGTTTTAGTAGTTCTATGACTTTGAGTGGTCTGTCCGGTATTGCTATTGGTCGTTGTGCTGTGACATCGGCTGATTATGGCGTCGCGTTGGGGGCTTTTGCGCAGGCGGTCGGACTGAACTCTGTTGCGATTGGAGGAAACGATAAAGCCGGTGCCGGAAATGCTGCCTATGCGCAGGGAAAGGGAGCTATTGCAGTGGGGAATCAAGCACAGGCGACGGCGGAGAATGCGATTGCACTCGGTGTGGGGTCGAAAGCCACGGCGAATTCGATTGCTTTAGGACAGGGATCACTTGCAAATGTGGCGGGTACGGTTTCAGTTGGATCTTCGGAGACGACAGGTGGATTTACTCGAAAAATCGTAAATGTAACGGATGGTTCGTCGAATACTGATGCGGCGACATATGGGCAACTTTTGGCAAGTGGCACTTATGATGATACGTCTGGGACAATTACATTTGCGACTCATTCTGGCACGGGTGGATTTACAGTTACGGGACTTCCGACGAGTAGCGGAAGTAGAGGTGATGAAAAATACAGCGGAGATGGGAAGACAATTGAAATTTCAACCAGTCATCAGATTTCTGTTAAAGCAGATGGGAAAGTGGTAAGTACGGATACGGGAATCGTGACAGGTCAGACCGTGTACAATGCGATGGTGACGAGCGGTAGCTATAGCAATGGGACGCTGACCTTTACGAATGGAGCTGGAAATACCGCATTTATGATTAGTGGTATCTCTGGCGGCGGTGGCACATCGTATACGGGAGATGATAAGACCATTAGCATTTCCGATAGCGACCAGATTTCCCTTAAATACGATACGACGGATCTCACCGTAGGCGATAACGGTCTTACCATCAAGAAAGACGGAAAGGTTGAAAATGGGAATGAGAGCCTTGTGACGGGCGGTACGGTTTATGAGGCTTTGCAGTCCATGGATAATCAGGCGGCGCAACTTTCCGATGACATCAATAAGGTTGGCGCAGGAGCGGCAGCTTTGGCGGCGCTTTATCCGGAAGACGGGTTTAACCCGGATGATAAGTGGAGTTTCGCGCTCGGTTATGGTCATTACAAGAATGCGAATGCCGGAGCGCTCGGCGTTTTCTTTAAACCGAATGCGGATACAATGGTATCCCTCGGCGGGACAATCGGAAACGGAGATCCGATGATGAATGCGGGCGTTTCTTTCAAACTGGGAAGTCAGAGTAAGAAAGCGTGGACGTTTTTGGATATGCGGGATCTGATACAACGTATGAATCGGATAGAAGCGGCCGGAGCGAAGTGCGAGTCGATAATTGCTACACAGGCAAAGGAAATTCGTACTCTTCGTGCAGATAGCGCCGCGTATGAAAAACGAATTGCGCAACTAGAGGCGGATAATGCTAAGTTGCAACAACAAGTTGCTTTTATTCTTTCTGGAAATGCATTGGCAATTAAAAAATAAGAAAAGGATCGATTTTGGAGAGTCGTTTTGTTTTTGCGTTGGAATTTTTGAATGTTTTCTGTAATTGATAGATTATTTGGGCGCTCTGTATATATTGATGTAGAGCATCGTGGAAAAGATAGGCTTTGAGTCTGTCTTTTTTGCGTGGGCGTAAATATGGGGACTAGGATTGTAGAATTTGTTTTTAGGGCATTTTTGAAAACAAAATTAGTTCAATCGTGGCGTGTTTTATGGTATACTGAGTCAGATTCTGTCAGAAAGAAAAAAGACGGCGGAGAATGGATTTCCCAAAATCGCATTGCCGAAAGAGAAAAGGGGGATTTTATGAAACTTTTGGTTTGCATCAAGCAGGTCGTGGACACGTCGAAGATGGAGGTCGATCCGAATACGGGGCGGCTCAATCGGAACGGGGCGAACAGCATTTTGAATCCGTGCGACAGAAACGCGTTGGAGGCGGCGCTGGCGTTGCGGGAAAAGGAGGGCGGCACGGTGACGGTGGTCACGATGGGTCCGCCGCAGGCTGCCACGGCGCTTTTGGAAGCGGGATCGATGGGCGCGGACGATTTGGTGCTGGTGACAGATCGCGCGTTTGGCGGGGCGGATACGCTGGCGACGAGTTACACGCTCGCGGCGGCGATTCGGAAACTGGGCGGCGATTTCGATTTGATTTTCTGCGGCGTGGAGTCAATTGACAGCAATACGGCGCAGGTCGGCCCGGAGGTGGCGGCAATGCTGGGCATTCCGGACGTTTCGGCGGCGACGACGCTTTCGTATGAAGACGGGACGCTCACGGTGACGCGCGCGGACGGGGAGGATCGCGACGTCTTGACGCTCTCGCTTCCGGCGCTCATCACGGCGACGCCGGAGCTGAATGCGCCGCGTTATCCGAGTATTTCCGGGATTCTGAAGAAGAAGGATAGGGAAATCCGAAATCTGACGGCGGCGGATTTGGATGTGGACGCGGAGCGCGTGGGCATTAAGGGATCGCCGACGCAGGTGAAGGGCGTGCGGCCGGTGGTGCCGGCGAAGAAGGAAAATCTTCGGATTGACGATGTATCGGCCAAAGAGGCGGCGGCGCAGCTCGCGGCGGCATTGGTGAAAATTTTGTAAGGAGGCCGTGATGGACTTTTCGCAATATAAAGGAATTTATGTGATTTGTGAGGCGGCTTCGGGGACTCCGTCGCGGGCGGCTGCCGAGCTATTGGGTGAAGCGCGTCTCTTGGCGGAAAAAACGGGGGACACGATCGCGGCTGTTTTGGTCGGCGCGGGTGTCGAAGGCGCGGCGAAGGATTTGGTTGCGTCCGGCGCGGATACGGTGTATGTGCTGGAAAGCCCGCTTTTGTCGCATTACGACGGGAAGGCATACGAGGCAGTGCTCGGGCGTTTCCTGAAAGAGAAACAGCCGTCGGCGATTCTTTTTGCCGCGGATGCATATGGACGGGATCTCGCGCCGCGCATTGCGTCGTATCTGGTTTGCGGTGTGACGGCGGATGTGACGGAGCTCTCCGTGGACGAAAAGACGGGGCTGATTATCTGGTCGCGCCCGGCGATGGGCGGAAACATCATGGCGGACATCGTGAGTCCGTCGTACCGTCCGCAGATGGGCACGATTCGCCCGGGGACGTTTCCTGTGCCGGCGCCGGATGCGTCGAGAAAAGGGGAAATTGTCAAGGTGCCGGTCGAGATTTCGGCGAAAGATTTCGGGACGGTGCTCCGGGAAATTTTGAAGGCGCCGAAGGAAGAGAATCCGGTGGAAACGGCGAAAATCATTGTCGCGGGCGGCCGCGGGATTCACACGGAAGCCGAATGGGCCAAGGTGCGCGAATTGGCGGATCTTTTGGGCGCCGCGGTCGGCGTGACGCGTCCGATTGCCGAGCTCGGCTGGGAGGCGCACAGTCGCCAAATCGGCCAGACGGGGAAAGCGGTCGCGCCGCATATTTACATCGCTCTGGGGATTTCCGGCGCGATGCAGCATGTGTGCGCGCTGAAGCCGGATATTTTGGTCGCGGTGAATCGGGATAAGAACGCGCCGATCATGGAAATGGCCGATTACGCCGTCACGGCGGATTTGAAGGAATTTTTGCCGGCATTGATTGCCGAGCTGAAAGAATTGAAAAAACAATAAAAGTAATAGAAAGGAGCGAAAGGAAATGGGAGAGGGAACGGCTACGATTTTTTACAATCACCAGTACTATTATGATTTTGAGCACGTGATCAATGCTGATGATCGGGCGTTGCATTTCGGCGACGGCTGCTACGAATGGATTCGCGTCCACAAAGGGCGGCCGTTTGCGCTGTCGTATCACATCGACCGCCTGTATCGGTCCATGCGCCTTCTGGAAATTCGCGCGGTGATTGCGCCGGATGAATTTACGGAAATCCATGAAATCATCGCGGAAGAAAACAAAATTGACGAAGGCTATCTCATGCTCGTCGTGACGCGCGGTGCCGGCGTCCATGAATTCGGGATTCCGCCGCGCATGGCGATGAAGCCGAACACGCTCGTCTATGCGCGCCCGCTCGATACGGAAGCGGTCGAAAAAGCGCAGCAGGGCGTTTCCTGTATCACTTGCGACGATGAACGCTGGGCGCATTGCGACATCCTGAGTCTCAATATGTTGCCGAATATCATGGCACGGGCCAAAGCGCTGAAGAAAGGTGCGTACGATGCGATTTTCCTCAAAGACGGCGAAGTGACGGAAGCCGCGCGCTCGAATGTTTTCATTGTGAAAGACGGCGTCATCTGGTCGACGAAAGCCGATTCTCGGATGCTCAAAGGCATCACGCGCCAGCTCGTCTTCACCCGCGTCGCGCCCTCGTCCGGCGTCACGGTCATCGAGCCGGACCAGCCGCACCAGCTGATTACAAAAGAAAATCTGCTCGGCGCCGATGAAGTTTTCCTGACGAATTCCGAATCCGGCATCATCCCGGTCCTTTCGATTGACGGGGAAACGATTGGCGACGGAAAAATCGGAAAGGTCACGCAGGCGCTGCAGGAGCATTATTTGCATCTCCTGTACGACGGGTTGCCGTAAAGACCGAATTCCGTTTTCCGTTGACCGTCTTCCGTCTTCCGTGAACCGCGCGTGAGTACCATGTTTTTCATGCGGCATGAAGGACGGTAAACGGATAACGGACGACGGTAAACGGACAGCGGATGAGTAAAAAGAAACGCTTCGTGCAAAGAGAAACTTTTCTGAGTTTCCCTCTGTGCGGAGCGTTTTTTTCGTGCGTTTCTTTTATTCGTTTCCTATATTTCCGTATATGCGGTTCCTGTGTGGTATAATAAAGAAAATTTTTTATCGGGAGTGGAGAATGCGGGCTTTGGGGATGGATCCGGGGACGGGGCGTTGCGGCTTCGGCGTCGTGGACAAAATCGGGAATCGGGTGGAGGCGGTCGATTACGGCGTGATTGAGACCTTTCCGCCCACGCCGGATATCGAGCGGCTGTCCATTGTGCATCAAGGCGTCTCGGATTTGATCGAGCTTTACAAACCGGACGTGATGGGCGTGGAGACGCTGTATTTCAATCGAAACATCACGACGGCGATGGCGGTCGCGCAGGCGCGCGGCGTGATTTTGCTCGCCGGTTTCCGAGCGGGAGTCCCCGTTTTCGATTGCACGCCGCTCCAGGTGAAGCAGCAGGTCGTCGGCTACGGGCGCGCGGAGAAGCGGCAGGTGATCGAGATGACGATGCGGATGCTGTCCATTACGGAACGCATCAATCCCGACGACGCGGCGGATGCGTTGGCGATTGCGTTGACGACGATGTATCGCATGGAGCACGAGGCGAGATTTAGGAGATAACATGATCGGATATGTACGCGGAAATGTGACGGGAATTTTTGATGATTTTTGTTTTGTGGAAACGGGCGGCATCGGGTACCGCATTTTTATTTCCGCAAAAGACAGAGAGAGTCTGCGCGTGGGCGAAGAAGTGCGGCTCGTGACGTATTTGTGCGTGCGCGAGGATGCGCTTTCGCTCTACGGCTTCACGACGGAAGAGGCGCACGCGCTTTTCATGCTGCTGATTTCCGTTTCCAAAATCGGCCCGAAGGTGGCGATGGGGATTCTGTCCGCCGTCCGCCCGTCGGTCTTTTCGCATGCGGTCATGACGAAGGACGTCGCGGCGCTCACGAAATTGCCGGGCATCGGGAAGAAAACGGCGGAGCACTTGATTTTGGAGCTGAAAGACAAACTGGGCAGTCTCGTGCCGGATGAGGAAACAGGGAGCGCGGAGTTCGTGCCGGCAGAAGACAGCGTCGCGGCGGAAGCGATGGCGGCGTTGCGCTCGCTTGGTTACGAAACGGCGGAGGTGGCGGGCGTCGTTGCCGAGCTCGCACCACAGGCCACGGACGCGGCGGCGCTCATCGGCGCGGTGCTGCGTGAAATCGGACGGGGAGGAAACCGGAGATGATCGAAGAGGTGAAAAGTCTCCGCCATAAAAAAGGGGCGGAGAAGCTGGAGGAAACGCGGATTGTGGCGCGCGAGGAAACGGGGAAGGACGCGTGGCAGCAATCGCTCCGTCCGAAATCGCTCGCCGAATACGTCGGGCAGGCGGATTTGTGCAAAAATCTGTCCGTGTACATCGAGGCGGCGCGTTCGCGGAAAGAGGCGCTGGATCATGTGCTTCTCTACGGACCGCCGGGGCTGGGCAAGACGACGCTGGCGAATATCGTTGCGAATGAGCTCGGCGTGAATTTCCGCATTACCAGCGGGCCGGCGATTGAGCGGCCGGGGGATTTGGCGGCGCTTTTGACGAATTTGGAGGAGCATGATGTGCTCTTCATTGATGAAATTCATCGGCTGAACCGCAGCGTCGAGGAAGTGTTGTACCCGGCGATGGAAGATTTCGCGCTGGACATCGTGATGGGAAAGGGGCCGGGCGCGCGCTCGTATCGGCTCGATTTGCCGCCCTTCACGCTGGTGGGCGCGACGACGCGGGCGGGGGCTCTCGCGGCACCGCTTCGCGACCGTTTCGGCATTATTTTTCGGATGCAATTCTATGAGCCGGAAGAGCTCGCCTTGATCGTGAAACGCGCGGCCGGCATTCTGGGGATTGCCATCGAGGACGGCGGCGCACGGGAAATCGCGAAACGTTCCCGCGGGACGCCGCGCATCGCCAATCGCCTTTTGAAACGCGTGCGGGATTTTGCGCAAGTCTTGGGGACGGGCGTCGTGACGGACAAGATTGCGGCCGAATCGCTGGAAACGCTTCACGTGGACGCGCTCGGGCTGGACGCGGTGGATCGGCAGGTGCTGGAAGCCATTATCGGGAAATTCGGCGGCGGACCCGTCGGCGTCGATACGATTGCGGCAGCCGTTTCCGAGGAGCGTGCGACGATTGAAGATGTCTACGAGCCCTATCTCATGCAAATCGGTTTCCTGGCGCGCACGCCGCGGGGACGCATGGCCACGAAAGCGGCTTACGATCATTTGGGCATTCCTTTCCATGCGGATGGCGGGACGCTTTTCGAGGAGGACGAATGAAACGAATTTTCGTGGCGCTGTTTGTTTTCGCGGCGATTTTTTCTGCGGGCATGGAAACGGCGGACGCGGCGTCGAAAGCCAAAGCGACCGTCGTGAAAATTGTCAGAAATACGAGCGCGTCCGGCAAGATCAAAAAAGTCGAGAAAACGTCGGTGCCTAAAAAATTTTCCACCGCTGCCACCGTTTCCAAAACTTCTGCGACGAAAACGGCTACGACTGCGAGCACGAAGACATCTGCGGCGAGTACAACGGTCAAAAATCGCGACTCTGAAATTGAGGTGGGACTTTTGACGGGCCAATCCCAAGTGTTGCTGACTTGCCTTTCGGACGCCAAAGCCGAAGTCGGCGGAAAGACGTGGCAGAGCTTTTCCAAAGGCGCGAAACTCACCGTGTCTTTGGACGGGAAACATGTTTCCGTCAATGGGAAACGCGCCGGAAGCAGCGTGATTTTGAAAACATCGGCGGACGGCGCGGCTTTTTCCGTGAATGGGAATCGGTATCGCGGGCAGATGAAGCTGTTTCCGTCACAGGGCGGCGGCCTCACCGTCGTGAATGCGCTTCCGCTCGAGGAGTATTTGCTGGGTGTCGTGCCTTGCGAAGTCTCGCCGTCCTGGCACGCGGATGCCCTTTGTGCGCAGGCCGTCGCGGCGCGGACGTACGCGCTCTTTCATATGAACGGCTACCGTGCGAGCGGCTTTGACGTGACGGACGACACGGCTTGCCAAGTGTATCGCGGCATTTCGGCGGAAGCGGCGGCGACGAATGACGCGGTGCGGCGGACGGCGGGCGAGGTTGTGACGTACAACGGCCAAGTCATCGATGCCGTCTTTCACGCGAATGGCGGCGGCGCGACGGAAAATTGCGAAAATGTGTGGGGTTCGGCCGTCCCGTATCTCAAGGGCGTCAAGGAAGAGGCGTACTCCGTCCTCGACAAAGCCTGGACGAAGACCGTTTCCGTCGAAAAATTTCAGAGCGATTGCGGTATCGGGAAACTGAAATCCGTCAAGCTCTCCAAGCTTGTCCGCGGGAAAAGCACGGGCAAGGATCGCGGCGCCTCTGGGCGCGTCCTGACCTTTTCCGTCGTCGGTGACAAAAAAGAGGTGAAGACGACCGGCGACAAAATGCAGGCGCGCTACGGCCTGCCGTCCACGCTTTTCGATATCAAAATTTCCGGAAAGAACGTCGTTTTCACCGGTTACGGCGCGGGGCACGGTCTCGGCCTCTCGCAATGGGGCGCGCAGGCCATGGCCGAAAAGCACGGAAACGGGAAGGATTATTACAAAAAAATTTTGACGCATTATTACACGGGGACGACCGTGACGAAGGTATATTAAATGAAACTGGAAGATTTTAATTACGATTTACCGAAAGAACTCATTGCGCAGACGCCGGCCGAGCCGCGCGATTCTTGCCGTCTGATGTGCCTCGACCGCAAGACGGGCGCCTATTCGCACGAAACATTTCGTCACATTTTGGACGAAATCCGTCCCGGCGACGTTTTCGTTTTCAACAATACGAAAGTCATCCCGGCGCGCCTCTTCGGCACGAGAAAAACCGGCGGCCGCGTGGAAGCGCTACTCTTGACGCCGAAAGGAAACGACGTGTGGGAATGCCTCGTCAATCCGGGACGAAAAGCGTTGCCGGGCGAGGTCATTACCTTTTCGGATAAAATTTCTTGCGAAGTGTTGGAAAAAACGGAATTCGGCGGCCGGCTCGTCCGTTTCTCCTATGAAGGCGATTGGGATGCGCTCTTGGACGAGATAGGAGAAATGCCGACGCCGCCCTACATTCACGAAAAATTGACGGACAAAAATCAATACCAGACCGTCTACGCGGAACACAAAGGCTCGGCAGCGGCGCCCACGGCCGGCCTCCATTTCACGCCGGCGCTCTTGGATGAAATGCGCGCCAAAGGCGCCGAGCTCCATTTCGTGACGCTCCACGTCGGCATCGGCACCTTCCGTCCCGTTTCCGAAGAAAATATCGAAGACCACGAAATGCATCGCGAATGGTACACCGTCCCCGAGGAGGTCGCCGCCGCCGTGAACCGCGCGAAAGAAGAAGGTCGCCGCGTCATCGCCGTCGGCACCACCTCCGTCCGCACGCTGGAATCCGCCGGCCAAAGCGGCCACGTGAAATCCGGCAGCGACTGGACGCGCCTCTACATCTATCCCGGCTACGAATGGAAAATCACCGACGCCATCGTCACCAACTTCCACCTCCCCGAATCCACCCTCCTCATGATGATGTCCTCCTTCGCCGGCCGCGAAAATGTCTTGAAAGCCTACGAAGCCGCCGTGCAAGAAAAATACCGTTTCTTCTCCTTTGGGGATGCGATGTTTATACGGTAAAGAAATTTTTGCACAGAAATATTTCGCGAGAACGGATTCCTCTGAGGTTACGAGCATAAACAAAAACGATCACAGACAAAATCATCATCTGCGGTCGTTTTTTTGCGGCTATTTATTTATGATATAATCAGAGCAGAAATTTCATTTGCAATATTTTTCAGAAACGGAGGATCCCCCCGATGGCCTGCTATGATGTGAATAGTTATAAAGTGGAAACGTTATTGACCAATATCAAAACGGGAGAAATCGCCATACCGGAAATGCAACGTCCTTTTGTCTGGGACGCATCCAAAGTGCGCGATTTAATGGATTCGCTTTACAAAGGATTTCCCGTCGGATATATCATCGTCTGGCAAAATCCCAAAGTGAAATTGAAAGACGGGACGACGTCTTCGGGAAAGAAAATTTTGATTGACGGGCAGCAACGGGTGACGGCGCTGGCGGCGGCGATTGTGGGGAAGGAAGTGCTGGATTTTCATTATAAATGGAAACGAATCGTGATTGCGTTCAATCCGATGGAAGAAAAATTTGAAGTTTCCAATTCGGCCAACCAAAAGAGCAGCAAATGGATTCCGGATATTTCGAAAGTATTTCAAGCGACATTTGATGTATTTCGTTTTGTCATGAATTATTGCAAGGAAAATCAAATCGAAACGGAAGACGGACGCTCGAAAGTGAATGATATCATAACCAAATTAAAAGGAATCCAGGTGAATCAGCTCGGCGTCATCTGCTTGAATGAAGATTTGGATATCGACAGCGTGACGGATATTTTCATCCGCATCAATTCCAAAGGTGTCGTGCTGTCTCAGGCCGATTTTGTCATGTCCAAAATTTCTTCCAATGAGGAATACGGCGGCAATCTGACGAGAAAAACGATTGATTATTTCTGTCATTTGCTGGAAACGCCGGAGGACATGAAAGATATCCAAAGCAATGACAGCGATTTTGTATCGAAGCCGGAATTTGGCGCAATTAAATGGGCGGCGGACTTGAAGGATCCCGTGTATCAGATGTCCTACACGGACGTCCTGCGCGTGGCTTTCACATACCAATTTAAAAGAGGGAAATTGGCCGATTTGGTCAGCTTGCTTTCCGGTCGAGATTTTGAAACGAAGGAATACAAAATCGAAATCGAGGAAACGTCCTTCCGGAAATTGCACGAAGCGGTCTTGAAAACGGTCAATCATACGAACTATAAAGAAAGATTTTTACAAATTGTAGGAGACACTGGATTGATTAAGGCTTCTTTGATTCGGTCGAAAAATGTCTTGAATTTTGCCTACGCTTTGTATCTGGCTTTGCGGGAACGTAAAATGCAAGATGGGCAAATCGGAAGCATTGTGCGGCGCTGGATTGTTTTGTCCATTTTGACGAGTCGCTATTCCGCGTCGCCGGAATCCATGTTTGACTATGACATCAAAAAATTCTTTTCCTGTGACGAGCCGGAGGAATATTTGCGTCTGACGGAGGCCGGCGAACTATCGGATGCTTTTTGGAATGTGACGCTGCTGCAGAAATTGGATACCTCGGTGACGGCCAGCCCATATTTCAATCTTTTCTTGGCGGCGCAGGTTAATGCGAAAGATCAAGGTTTCTTATCCGGTCATAGTGACGTAAGAAGCTTATTGGTAAATCACGGAGAAATTCATCATCTGTTCCCGAAAAAATATTTGGCGGACAATGGCTTGAACAAAAATATGTACAATCAGATTGCCAATTACGCTTTGACGACGCAGCCAATTAATCTTCAAATCGGTGATAAGGCACCGTATATCTATATGAGGATCGTTTCGGAACAATGTGAGACAAAGAAAAAGGCTATTGGTGACATCACGGACAAAGAAATGTTGGCGCGAAATTTGCGGCAACATTGCATTCCCGTCGGATTTGAAATGATGAATGTTCAAGATTATCCGCTCTTTTTGCAGAAACGCAGAGAGCTGATGGCGCAAAAGATTCGCAGCTATTACGAGAGTCTGTAAGCTGTCTCGTGGTAAGGGTGGCGTAAATTTGTGGTGAAGAAGTGAAATCTGGACAAAAAAGTTTTAAAGAAAAATCAAAGCCACAAAAGGAAATAAGAAATGCTGTCCTTGTTCCAAAATTAAAAGGGATTGGGACACTTTCGGATTTCAAGGTGTAAAAAGAATAGGAGGGATACCATGGATGAAAGAGATAGCAATAAAAATGTAGAGTATATGATAGATTGTTATAGTGGAAGAGGGAAAAGCGATTTATGTCTTCTGAAAAGGAACAAAGATAGTGGCAGAATATACGTCATTAGCTATTATAATAGCAAGAAACCGTATCGGGACGAGGAAGGTAATGCTTGGCGAGAATGTAATCCAGATAGAGACAGAGTTTTTTGGGGACTTGATGATGACTTCGTTAGTATCTCCAATGAAGAGGCAGAAGCTCTGATAAAAGAACAGGAAGAAACAGGGAAAACGGAATGGTATTGTCCGATGTTGTATTTCCCTGATGAAGGTCGTCCGGATACCACCTTGGATTTCGATCCTTCTGAATACGAAAAGACGATAGATATTACAGAAGAGGAAGCCGAAGAAGCCATTCGGGAATGGGAAGCGGTAGATGATTTGGAGGAGGCGCAAGAGGCGTATGAATTGCACGGGGAAAATGCGCGTGAAATTGCCGATAAAAACGGAGGAATATATGCTGAGAGGGATGATTATGAAAATGCATTTCAATGGTATCGGAAAAGTGCAGAAGAAGATTGGGATTGGGGGATGTTTCATTTGGTCGGATGTTATGCTGCAGGATTGGGAGTCCCGAAAGATATAGAAAAAGCGATAATATGGTACCGGAAAGCCTACGAAAAACAGGGAGACGCCGCAGGAGAGGCGGCGAATGAAATCGGTTATATTTACGTAAATTTACCGCAACAGGAGAAAGAAGCGGCGGAATGGTTTCAGCGTGGGGCGGATTTGGGATCCAATTGGGCGATGAACAATTTGGGTATGATGTATGAAAATGGAACAGGTGTCGAACCCAATTTGGATGACGCCTTGGATTGCTACCGGAAAGCGTATGAACAAATGGGAGACGCCGCAGGGGATGCTGCCAATCATATAGGAACCATATATCAAAATATTTTTGAGGATTACGAGGAAGCGGTGTCATGGTATCGTCAGGGAGCGGAATTGTACAACGACTGGGCGATGTTTAATTTGGGTACGATGTATAAAAGCGGACTGGGGATCGCGAAAGATATCGAGAAAGCGTTGGAATGCTTTTTGGATGCGTATGATCACAACGGGGATGCGGCGGGGGACGCAGCAGATGAGATAGGCGGAATTTACGCTCAATTGCGGCAGGATGACAAAGAAGCCGTGGAATGGTATCGGCGCGGTGCAGAATTGGGCAACGATCTGGCAATGTATGATTTGGGCTGGATGTATGACAATGGGAAAGGGGTCGAGGAAGATAAAGACCAAGCGATGGAATATTACCGGAAGGCGTATGACCGGCAGGGGGAAGCGGCAGGAAGAGCGGCTTGCAATATAGGTAATTTGTACGAAGGAACCTATCGGGAGTATGAAAAAGCATTGGAATGGTATCGAATTGGTGCGGATCTGGGCAGCGTCATGGCGATGTACAGTCTTGGTGAAATGTACGAAAAAGGAAATGGCGTTGAGCCGGATAGGGAAAAAGCGACAACATGGTATCGGAAAGCGTATGAAGAACAGGGAGATTTGGCAGAAAAAGCGGCCGATGCCATTCGGAGATTGGGCGGAGACGTATGAGGAAACGGTGAAGTCGTGTGCTATTATTTCATCAAAGGTCGTGGATGAAGGAGTTTACTCCGCGTAAAAGAATTCTCTGCTGAAATAGGGAATCCATCAAGTGCAAAACATTTTTGCTTACTATTTCATATAATCCAAGCGGCATGAGGAATGTCGCTTTTTTCGTAATATCGAAGAAAACGGACAAACAAAAGATTGGAAGCCAAAGGGATTGCGTTTCATAGAATAAAAAGGAGAAAGACAAAATGGAAATGATAGTACGAGATATACGAAGAATGTTCGGAGCCGTGGCGGGGGATATTGCCGGGTCGGTGTATGAATTTGATAATTATCGGCGCAAGGATTTTGTGCTCTTCGGGGATTATCACGGGGCGAAATGTTTCCCCACGGATGATTCCATCATGACTCTCGCGGTCGCCAAGGCGCTTCGGGAGAGCCGGGACGATGCTTCGGATTTGGAGGAAAATGCGGTTCGTTGCATGCGGGAAATCGGGCAGGCGTATCCGGATTGCGGTTACGGCGGGCGATTTGGGGAGTGGATGTACAGCGAAAATCCGAGGCCGTATCACAGTTTCGGAAACGGGGCGGCCATGCGCGTGAGTCCGGTTTCGTATTTCGCCAAAAATCTTTCCGATGCGGAGCGGCTGGCGGAGAAAGTCACGCGCGTGACGCACGATCATCCGGAAGGCATCAAGGGCGCGAAGGTGACCGCCGGATTGGGATATTTGGCGCTACAGGGAGAAAGCAAGGAACAGCTTCGCGCGTATGCCGAAGAATTTTACGATATTTCTTTTTCCTTGGACGCCATCCGTCCGAATTATCAATTCAACGAAACTTGCATGGAAACGGTGCCGCAAGCCATCGTCGCTTTTTTGGAAGCGAAAGATTTTGAGGACGCGCTACGAAACGCCATCAGTCTCGGCGGCGACAGCGACACCCTGGCTGCCATCGCAGGCGGCATCGCGGGAGCCTATTACGGAGTGCCGCCGACGATTTTCGATCAAGTGGTTTTTCGTTTGGACGAAAGACTGCAATCCATTATAAGGGTTTTAATTTGAAAACTGGCTCAGGAATATGGATTGAATGATTGGCTTTGGGGATCGGGTATTTGAAAATATAGAGTGGCTACGTGCTTAGTTTTTGCGTAGACGTAGGAAGACAGTTAGTAATTATTGGTGAGCAGTTCGTGTTTAGTGTGATTTGTTAATGGCGAGGAGTATCGCCTAATGAGGCGCTGAAAGCGTATATAAAATATTGTGAAGCAATATCGTCCTACATTAATAGAAAAACAAGGACTCAGAGCTTCGGTCTTTGTAAAATCTTGTGATATAATAAAGTAAAATTTTGATTTCATTTCCGACTTTGATGAAGGTGGAGGATATGATCGAAAGTTTCGGGGGCTCTAAAGTGGGGCTGGTGCGGACCGTCAATGAGGATTTTATTTTTTCGGAGGATCGGCCGTTTTTTATTTTGGCAGACGGGATGGGCGGCTATGAAGGCGGGCAGATGGCCAGCCGGCTTGCGGTCCGGACGGCGGCGGAGTATTTGAAACAGATTTCTCCGTCTTCTTATTCGGAGGAAACGCTTCGGATGGCGGTGCTCTTTGCCAATCGGGCGTTGCTTCGGGCGAAAATTTCCGCTCGCTCTTTGGACGGGATGGGGACGACGCTGGTCATTGCGACGTTTTTTGAAAACAAAATGTGGTTCGCGCATGTGGGCGACAGCCGGATTTATTTGGAAACGGGCGGTGTCTTGACGCAGCTCACGCGGGATCATTCTTTCGTCATGGAACTCTTTGAGGCGGGAAAAATTTCGAAAGAGGATATGCGCAATCATCCGAAACGAAATGAGGTCACGCGCGCGGTCGGTCTGCAATCGGCGTTGTCCGTTGATACGGGCTCTGTTTCCTTTACGGAGCCGACGAAAATTTTGCTGTGTTCGGACGGAATCAGCACGCCGTTGGGAGATGAAGAAATTCAAAAAATTCTTTCCGAGACGGGAAACCGGGGAGAGGAATTGGGGAAAGCGATTGAGCTTTTGACGGATTGCGTGTATGAAAAAGGTGCCGGAGATAATTTGTCGGCGATTTTGGTTTCCTATCTTCCGGAAGACGGAGCGTTTGTGAGCGGAGAAAAGCAATAAGATGAGCGATACATTGCTGGACAATCGGTATCAACTCTTGGAAAAAATCGGCACGGGCGGGATGGCCGATGTCTATAAAGCGAGAGATACGGTGCTTGATCGCATGGTGGCGGCGAAAATTTTGCACAGCCAATTTGCCGAGGACCGTGAATTTGTCGTGCGTTTCCGCCATGAAGCGCAGGCGGCCGGGAAACTTTCGCATCCGCATATCGTTGGGATTTACGATGTCGGGCATGATGGGGACACGTATTACATCATCATGGAATACGTCGCCGGCGAGACGCTGAAGGAGTACATCGCCGGGCATGAGCAGATTCCGATTGATACGGCGATTCGCATCGCGTCGGAGATTGGGAGCGCGTTGCAGGATGCGCACGAAAACGGAATCATTCATTGCGATGTAAAGCCGCATAATATTTTATTGACGGAATCGGGCAGTGTGAAGGTGACGGATTTTGGTATCGCGCGCGCCATCAATTCGTCCAATATCACGATTCGCGAATCGGTTCTGGGGTCCGTTCATTACTTGTCGCCGGAGCAGGCGGCGGGGGATACGATTACCGAGAAGACGGATATTTATTCGCTCGGGATTGTGCTGTATGAAATGCTGACGCATCGGCTGCCGTTCAATGGCGACACGGCGGTTTCCATCGCGCTGAAACATATCCAAGAGGAAATTACGCCGCCGTCGCGTTACAATCCGTCCATTCCGCCGCTTTTGGAAGAAGCGGTCATGACGGCGCTTCGTCGCGATCCGGAGAAACGGTACGTGTCGATTGCGGAATTTTTGGCGGCGCTTAAAATGGCGCAAGGTTTCACGGGGACGGTGTCTCGGGCGGCGAAGACGAATCTGGCCGTGCAGCCGGTGCCGATGAAACGGGAAAAGAAAAAACGGCGGACGAAGGAAACGAAGACGCCTTTGATGCCGCGGCTGTTGTCGCAGGTGTCGACGCGGATGATTGCGCTTTGCGCGGCGGCGATTTTTGCGGTGGCATTTTTCTGGGCGTATTTCAGTTTCGGAAACTTCTGGAGCGCGTATGATATTTCCGTGCCCAATGTCGTCGGGAAATCGGCGCAGGCGGCGGAAGAGATTTTGAAGAAGGAAAAATTGGGCGTTTCCATTGACGAACGTCCGAGTGACACGGTGCCGGTGGGCTTTGTCATCGCCCAAATGCCGGAAGCGGGAAAAAGCGTGAAGGAGCAGCGCGTGATTCATCTGACGGTAAGCCGCGGCGGCTCGGTGCTGTCCATTCCGGATTTGAAAGGGCTTTCGACGGACGATGCGGAAGCGATGCTCCTCAAAGCCGGTTTCAAGCTGGGCGCCGTCGAGATGGGAAATGACAGCAAGAGTCCGTCCGGCGTCATTATTTCCCAGAGTCCGGCGGCCGGAAAAGCAGGCGACAAGGGGACGAAGGTCAATGTGGTTGTCAATAAGAAACAGGCGGTGGTGCCGCATTTGCTCGGCATGACGCTGAAAGATGCGAAGGCGGCGCTCTCCGAGGTCGGGTTGTCGGTCGGGAAACTCTCGGGCAAGAGCGGCGGCTTTGATGTGAATACGGAAACGAATACGGTCTTTTCGCAATTCCCGGATGCGGGCAATCCGGTCGATGGGGTGAAAGCGGTGGATTTGGTCGTCGAGCGCGATCCGAATCTCAAGGAGAAAAAGGGAACCGTTTCCATCACGATTCCCCGCGACGGGAAGAGTCGCAAGGTGGAAATTGTCATCGAGGATGACGGCGGGAAGCGGACGGTGTACGACTCGATGGCGGCTCCCGGCGCGGCGATTGAAAAAGATGTCTCGGGCGTGGGCGACTCGGTCCGCGTGCGGGTGCTGGTCGATTCCGAAGTCGTGCAGGATCGGTCGCTTTGATGCAGGGACGCATTCTGAAAAACCAAAACGGTTATTTTTCCATTTACGGAGAAACCGGGACGCTCTCGCTGTGCCGTTCGCGTGGGCGATTGAAACGGGAAACGGAAATTTTGGTCGGCGATGTCGTGGAGTACGAGACGCCGCAGGGAAGTGAAGCGGCCATCACGCGTGTGTTGCCGAGAAAAAGTCGATTGCTCCGTCCGCCTGTGGCCAATATCGATACGCTCGTTTTGACCGTGGCGATTCGGACGCCGGATTTGTCGCTCTACGTGCTCGACACTATGTTGCTCTTGGCGGAGGATGCCGAGATTTCGCCCGTCGTTTGTATCAATAAATGCGATTTGGACGAAGAAGCGGCAGAGCGGGTGGCGGCGCTGTATCGGCGCGTCGGTTATCCGGCATTTTGTACGTCGACGGAGACGGGCGTCGGCATGGCGGCATTGGAAGCGGCGCTGACGGGCGGTGTGATTGCGTTTTCCGGGCCGTCGGGCGTCGGGAAATCCAGTTTGCTCAATCGATTGCTGGGACGGGAAACATGCGCGGCGGGAAGCGTTTCCGAAAAAACGGGGCGCGGAAAAAATACGACGCGCCACGCGGAACTTTTGCGCCACGGGAATGCGCTCTTTATGGACACGCCGGGGTACACGAGTCTCTCCGTCGATTCGGTCGACGCGGAAAATATCGCGTACGGTTTCAAAGAATTTCGTCCCTTTGTCGGCGCGTGTCGTTTCCGAAATTGTTTTCACTTGCAGGAGCCGGATTGCAGACTTCGGGAAGCGGTGGAGGCGGGAGACATCGCGCGCTCCCGGTATGCATCGTATTGTAAAATCATGAGAGAGAAAAAGGAGAAACTGTCATGAAAATCGCACCGTCGCTTTTGTCTGCCGATTTTTCAAAGCTGGCCGAAGAGGTCCGAGACGTCGCGGAGGCCGGCGCGGATCTCTTGCATTTGGATGTGATGGACGGGCATTTCGTCCCGAATCTCACTTTCGGCGCGCCGGTCATTCGCGCGCTCCGGCCGCACACGATGATTCCTTTTGACGCGCATCTCATGACAGAGCATCCGGAGACGTATTTCGACGCGCTGACGGAAGCGGGCGTGCAAATGATTTCATTTCATGCCGAGGCGGCCGTCCATCACGACCGTCATGTCGCCGACATTCAAAGCCGTGGCATCAAGGCGGGCATTGCGCTGAATCCCGGCTCGCCGCTCGCGCTCGTCGAGGAACTTTTGCCCGTCTTGGATTTTGTGCTGGTGATGAGCGTCAATCCCGGTTTCGGCGGGCAGCATTTCATTCCGTATACCTTGGAAAAAATTCGTCGGCTGAAGAAAATGGCGGAGGCGGCGGGGCGGCCGGATTTGGATCTGGAAGTCGACGGCGGTGTCACGGCAGAGAACGCGGCGGCGCTTCGCGAAGCGGGCGTAACGATTGCGGTCGCCGGTTCGTCCGTTTTTGGGAAACCGGATCGGAAAGCGGCCATCGCGGCGCTTCGTCGTTGAAAATAAAAAATCAAAGGAAATAAGTATGTCCATCGATACGATTTCACATTATTTATCTGCGTCCGGGATTCGGCTCACGATTTGTGACGCGTCGTCGGCCGCGGTGGAGGCACAGGAGCTCCACACGCTCGCGCCGGAAAGGGCGGCGTTTCTGGGAAAATTGCTGGTCGGCGCGGCGCTCTTGGCGACGGATTTCAAAAATCACGAGGGGATTTCCGTCAAATGGGAGACGGGGAGTCCGCTGGGAATATTTCATGTCGATGCGTACGAAGGTCGCTATGTGCGCGGCTACGCGGAAGAGGCGGAGGGCGCGTCGCCGCGGCTCTTTGTGACGCGGTATTCTCTTTTGCGCCAGCCGTACACGGGCGCCGTCGATTTGTCGTCCGCGGATATTTCGCAAGGGCTCGCGGATTATTTGAAACTGTCCGAGCAGATTCGCGCCGCAGTGAAAATGGATTGGAAACAAGCGCCGGACGGGAAAGGCCAGCGATGCGCCGGATTTTTGGCCGAGCTCTTGCCGCAGGGAGACGAAAAAGAATTTGAGACGCTTTTTTCCGACGTTTCTCGGTACGATATGACGGAGGAAACGGGCGCGGCGGCGCTCTTGGAAAAGGGACAATTTACACTTCTTGCCGAGAGTCCCGTTTCCTTTCGTTGCACTTGCGGGGAGGAACGCATTCGGGACGCATTGCGTCTTCTTCCGGAGCACGAGCAGGAAGAACTCGTCGCGGATGGCGTCGTCGAAAGCACGTGTCGCTATTGCGGGAAAACGTATCGCATTCCGACGGATTTTTTGAAAGATAAGAATAATGAGAATTGATGTTTCCTGTGTCAAAAAGAAAGGAGAGGGCATGAGCAAGATAGCATTTATCGGGGGGACCGGCGTGTATGACGCCGGAATTTTTTCGCATGTCACGTCTCATATCATCGGGACGCCGTACGGGCAGGCGGTGTACACATCCGGCTTTTACGACGGCAAGGAAATGATTTTTATGGCGCGTCACGGCGTGCGGCACACGATTCCGCCGCACAAGATTAATTACCGCGCCAATATTTACGCGCTGAAAATGCTGGGCGTCTCTGCGATTGTCTCGACGACGGCGGTCGGCTCGCTCAATCCGACATTTCGGACGGGGGATTTGGTACTCTGCGATCAATTTATCGACATGACGAAATCGCGGGAGAATACATTTTTCGACGGCGAAGTGTACGGTGTCGCGCATTTGGATATGACGACGCCTTTCTGCGAGACGCTACGCCGGGCAGTTTCCGAAGCGGGGATGGGTGCCGGCGTTTTGCTGCATCCGTACGGGACTTACGTGTGCACGGAGGGGCCGCGCTTCGAGACTCCGGCGGAAATTCGCGCGTACCGGATGTGGGGCGCGGATGTCGTCGGCATGACTTGCGTGCCGGAATGTGTGCTGGCGCGTGAGGCGGAAATGTGCTACGCGACCGTGTCCATGGTGACGAATATGGCGGCCGGCATTTCGTCCACGCCGCTCACGCACCAAGAAGTCATCGATTGTATGCATCGGAATGTGGAAAATTTCCGGCGCCTCATTTCCATTTTGGCGAAAAATTACGATCCGGAAACAAAATGCAGCTGCCATGACGCGTTGGCGGCCTTCGGAGGGTTTCATATATGACAAAAGTGAAAGCGCTTTCCTTTGCGGGCGACGCCTTGGTACTCTTGGATCAGCGGCGGCTGCCGACGGAAACGGTGTATCTTTCCTGCACGACAGTCGCCATGGTGGCCGATGCGATTCGGACGCTCGCCGTTCGCGGGGCACCCTTGATCGGCGTCGCGGCGGCCTATGCCGTGCTGCTCGCTTTTCGGGAAAGCAGAGGAAACCGGGACACGTTTCAAACATTATGCGACATGATCCGAAACGCAAGACCGACGGCGGTCAATTTGAGCTGGGCCGTCACGGAGATGGAGCGGGCGTTTCAAAAAAATCCGACGGAAGCGGCGCTGCTCTCGAAAGCAAAGGAAATAGAAAAGGAAGACGAAGAAATTTGTCGGAAAATCGGAGAGAACGGCGCGGATTTGTTTTTGGGACGCGGGAAACTCTCGCTTCTCACGCACTGCAATTCCGGGGCGCTCGCGACGGCGGGGATCGGCACGGCATTCGGCGTCCTGGCAGCGCTTCACGCTCGCGGACAAATTGAATGTGTCTACGCCGACGAGACGCGGCCGCTCTTGCAAGGCGCGCGGCTCACGGCGTACGAACTCATGGAGGGTCGCATTCCCTGCCGTCTCATTGCCGACAATATGGCGGCGTCCGTCTTGCGAGATAAACAAATTGACGCAGTGATTACCGGCGCGGATCGCATCGCCCGAAACGGTGACACGGCGAATAAAATCGGGACATTCGGACTCGCCGTTTTGGCGCATCATTTCGACATTCCGTTTTACATCGCGGCGCCGTTTTCCACCTTTGATTTTTCGATTGCGACGGGCGCGGAGATTCCCATCGAAGAGCGGGACGGCGACGAAATCCGAAAAATCGGAGGAAAATATATGGCGCCCGCGGATGTCTCCGTCTGCAATCCGGCCTTCGATGTGACGCCCGCCAATCTCATCGCCGGGATCATCACGGAAAAAGGTGTGCTCCGTCCGCCCTACGACATTTCCGTTTCTCAATATGAAAGGAGCCTTTCTCATGTCTGAATCCATGATTCGCGATATTTCGCTCGCCCCCGAAGGAAAGCAACGCATTCGCTGGGTCGAAGCATTCATGCCCGTCCTGCGGCATTTGCGCGAAGATTTTGTCCGGAAACAAACCTTCCGCGGCAAGACCATCGTCATGTCCATTCATCTGGAAGCGAAGACGGCGTATCTCGCGCTGACGCTCCAAGCCGGCGGCGCCGATGTCGTCGTGACGGGGAGCAATCCGCTCTCCACGCAGGATCCCATCGCGGCGGCGCTCGTCTCCGAAGGCGTGACGGTTTACGCGTGGCACGGCTGCACGGATGAAGAATACACGATGTTTCTGAACAAAGCGCTCGATCACAAGCCGCATATCATCATCGACGACGGCGGCGATTTGGTGCATTTGCTCCACACGGAGCGAAAAGACGCGCGCGAGCGACTCTTGGGCGGCTCCGAGGAAACGACGACGGGCATTCATCGCCTGCGGAATTTGGAGAAAGCCGGGAAACTGGAATTTCCGATGATCGCCGTGAACGATTCCTATTGCAAATATCTTTTCGACAATCGCTACGGGACGGGGCAATCGGCTTGGGATGGCATCATTCGCAGCACCAATTTGACCGTGACGGGGAAGACGGCGGTGATTTGCGGCTACGGCTGGTGCGGAAAAGGCTGCGCGATGCGGGCGAAAGGTCTCGGCGCGCGCGTCATCGTGACGGAAGTCGATCCCATCAAAGCCATCGAAGCCGTGTTTGACGGATTTGAAGTCCTGCCGATGGAGCAAGCGGCGGAAATCGGCGATATTTTCCTCACCGTCACGGGTGACATCGACGTGATTTGTGAGCCGCATTTTTTGAAAATGAAAAACGGTGCGATTTGCGCGAACGCCGGGCATTTTGACGTGGAAGTGTCGCGCCGCGATTTGGAGCGAATCTGCACATCCCATTTCGAAGTGCGCAAACACATCGAAGGCTACGTGCTGCCGAATGGGAAAACCGTGTATCTCATGGCGGAAGGACGCCTCGTGAATTTGGCGGCGGGCGACGGGCATCCGGCAGAAATCATGGATCTGTCCTTTGCGATGCAAGCGCTTTCGGCGGCCTATCTCACCGAGCACGGGCGCGAGATGGAGAAAAAATTGTGGCTGCTCCCGCGGGAGATTGATTACGAAGTCGCGCGCATCAAATTGGCGGCGATGGGCGTTTCCATCGATTCCCTGACGGACGCGCAAAAAGCGTATTTGGCGAAAGAATAAAGGAGGGCGACATGAAGACTTGGATTAAGGACGTGGCCGTTTATCGGGACGGCAAGGCCACCGAGGATCAAAATATTTTGGTGGAAGGAAACCGGATTGCGGCGTTTCCCAAAGAAATTTATCCGGAGGCGGGCGACACGATTCTTGAAGGAAACGATATGCTCGCGCTCCCCGGGCTCATCGACACGCACACGCATTCGGCGATGATTCTTTTTCGCAGCTACGCAGACGATTTGGCGCTGATGGATTGGCTGCAGACGATGATTTGGCCGGCCGAAGAGCATTTGGATGACGACATCGTGTATTGGGGATCTCTTCTGGCTTTTGCGGAAATGATTCGCGGCGGCGCGACTGCTTTCTGCGATATGTATATGTTCGTCGAAGCGACGGCGCGCGCGGCGACCGACATCGGGATGCGCGGAAACATTGCGAGAGGGCTGGCCGGTGTGTCTCCGACGGGAGACGCGGCGCTTGCCGAAAATATTTCCTTTTATCAAAATTGGAACGGCGCGGCGGACGGTCTCATTCGCGTCATGCTGGGACCGCACGCGCCCTACACTTGTCCGGCGGCCTATCTTCGCAAAGTTCGGGACGCGGCGCTCACACACGGCATTCCAATTCACATTCATTTGGCGGAAACGAAAGGGGAAGTCGAGACTTGCCTTGCCCGTCATGGCGTGACGCCGATTCGTCACATGGCCGACCTCGGGCTCTTCGACGCGCCGACGCTCGCCGCGCATTGCGTGCACGTGACGGACGACGACATAGAAATTTTGGCTGAGAAAAAAGTTTGCGTCGCGCACAATCCGGGCAGCAATCTGAAACTCGCCTCCGGTTTTGCGCCCGTCACCAAGATGAGAAAAGCGGGTGTCACCGTCGGCCTCGGCACGGACGGCGCGTCCAGCAACAACAAATTGGATATGTTCGCGGAAATGCGCCTCGCCGCTCTCATTCACAAAGCAAACGAACTCGATCCTTTCGCCGTCACAGCCAAAGACGCGCTCGACATGGCGACGAAAGACGGCGCGAAATGCCTGGGCTATCATGATTTGGGCGAACTCGCCGAAGGAAATCTGGCCGACATTATTTTGGTCGACAGAAGCGGTCTCCATTGGCAGCCGACCTTGGACAGCGTATCCCTTTCCGTCTACGCTGCGAACTCCATGGACGTCGACACCGTCCTGATCAACGGTCGCGTCGTCCTCCGCAAAAAAGAATTCACGACGATTGACACGGAAAAACTCAAAGCCGAAGTCGCACGCGTGACGAAAAAATTGTACGCGTTCAAAAACAGCTGACAGAATAAGAAAAGAAATAAAAACCGTGTGGTATCTTGCACCCGAGATGTCACACGGTTTTTTTGTGTATGGATTTATTGAAACCTGACAAAGGAGACGTTTTTTATTCTTCCAAAATAAATTCCCACACGCAACCGTCCGGATTTTCCGTCGCGTCCGGATAGCAACTGAGGCAGCGGCAGCGGATGCGGTCGTCAATCGTTTTGGCAAAGCCGGTGTATTCCAAGAGACCGACGGATTTGCACGGATGGTAGGACATCCCTTTTCGTTTCCGCGCCGTCTGCACGCGGCAATCTAAATTGCGATAGACGAGCGTATGTCCGGAGCGAATGCATTCGTGCCGATTCAAATTTCCGTAGAAACGAAAATGAAGCGCTTTCTCCAAACCTTCGAGACCGGGATGTTCCGGCAATTTCAAAAACGCTTTGATGCGCGTCGCTTCAATGACCGTGAAACGTCGCCAAGCTTCCTCGTCATGACGGACGGCCTCTTCCATGCCGTACTTTCGCTCGACAGATTGAAACCACACGCCGTCATGCGCCAGCCAATTTTTCGCGTATAGGGAAATGAGCGCAATCAATTCTTCTTTGGACAGCGATTCCAACGCTTCATTTTTCATGGCGACCTCCCATCAAAAATATAGAAACAAATTCTTCCTCAGTATAGCACAGAATGATGAGTCCATGAAAAAAGACTCTCGCAAGAAACGAAAGTCTTTTGAAAAATTTTTCTGTGAGAATGTTTTGGATTACAGCCCCAAAATTTTCGCACAGGCTTGGCAGGCCGGGCAATCGCAGTATTGTGCGCCGGAGGCTTTGAGTTCTTCGGCGTGTGCCAGAAATTGCGCGGCGCCGTCGCCGAAAATTTCTTTGGCCTCGTCGGATTTAGCAAAGGCAAGGAGCTCATCAATGGTCGAAATGCACGCTTTGGCCGCTGCCATCAGCGCTTCGCCGTCGGCGTCCGTCTTGGCCGATTGCAAAAAAGTGTCCGCCGCGCTCTTGGCTTCCGGGCAGGCTGAGGGCGCTGCTTTCAATGCTTCCGCGCCGCTTATGAGTCTTTGTAAAAGTTCTGTTTCCATGTTTCCAATCTCCTTTCTAAAATGAAACGGATGTATCTGTAAGAAATTTTACCGCCCCGACAGGAGAAATGCAAACGAAAATTTTGGGTGTGACGAAAGGGGAGACCGCTATGAAAATTTCCAAAAGCGCGGGCAGCTGGCGATATTTCCTGAATTTCAAACAAAAAAAGACACCGGAGTGCCTTGTGCTTCGGTGTCTTTCTGTTTCGTTTGAAAAATTATTTCAGAGCGGCGACAGCTTCCTGAGCGCGCTGCACGTAGAGGGTGCGAATGTTCTGATTTTCGCCGAGCCCGTGGATGTAGGCGCCGACCTTGAAGCCTTCTTTCGTGAGAATGCTCTTGTGGGAATCTTCTTCGTCACCGGCCATGTCGTTGTTCGCATGATCGCCCGCGACCATCATGATCGGCATCAGCGTGACATTCTTGAATCCTTTGGCTTTGAGCTTCGGAATGACGTCTTCCAGATTCGGACGGCCTTCGACGGAGTAGACGAAGACATTATTCATGCCGAGTTCTCCTAGACGATCCTGAATGACGGAATAGTAAGCATTGGCCGGATGCGGCGTGCCATGCGCCATGAGGAGCGTCGCGTCTTCCGGTCCCATCTTCGGGAGTTGCGCGGAGAGAGCTTTGATGAAATCGACGACCTGATCGACTTCGCCTTCCGTGCCTTGATAGTACATCAGCGGCGTCGCGATGGAAATTTCTTTGAAATCTTTGGCATATTCTTTGGTGACGATGGAGTCGTAAGCAAATTCAATGCCCGGAATGACATCGAGGGAAACGACGGCCACGCGGGTGTAGCCTTCGGCTTTCAATTTGGCGAAAGCTTCTTCCGGCGTCAATTTATGAATGCCTTCGTTCGCTTTGACGCGATCAATGATGATGTGCGAGGTGTACGCTTCGAAGACCGGAATATTCGGGAATGCTTTTTGAATGTCTGCTTCCACGGCGTCAATCGTTTTGGCGCGGGTGTCCGTGAATGTGGTGCCGAAGGTCATGACGAGGATGGCATCCTTGTTGGCGGCGTGCGCGAGAGCCGGGTTGCCGCCGGTCCAAACGCCGACCGTGGTCGCTTCACGGAGAGCCGGCGTCGTCGTCTTGACTTCGTCGGACAGTTCGTAAGCGCTGGCCGTCATGCCGAGTCCGGCTACGCAAAGCACAGCCATGGAAGCGGAGAGAATCGCTTTGACAGATTTTTTCATGATGATCACTCCTTGTGACAGAAGTATTCCGCAAATTTCCCTGCATTGCGGAACACGAAAAAAGTTCGTGAGAAAATTCTCACGCCTCTATATTAAAATAAAAATAGGTTTTGGTCAAGATGTTATGAAATAAAATTTTTCAAATTTTCCCGACCAAAGAAACGGAAGCGTCGGCAGGGAAATTTCGGAAACGGTCAGTCGCGGCGAACTGGAACGGTTGTTTTTTCATATTCTATAATAATGTGGTAAAATAAAGAACGGTCTGACATGAAATTCGATTTTACTTTGGGATATATCATATGAAAGTTTTTTCTGAATCGAGGAGCCGCATCGGAATTGATCTGGGTTCTTCGCAGGTTCGTATCTTTACGCAGGGGCGCACGGTCTTGCAGGAAAATACTGTCCTTGCCGCGGATAAAACAAATCGGGAAGCCGTGTGTTTCGGCAGCCAAGCTTTGGTGCGGTATCATTCGGATACGTCGCGTTATCGACTGGAGTGGCCGGTCAAAAACGGAATCATCACGGATTATTACACGACGAGAGATATGCTTCGCTATTTTATGGACAAAGCGCTGAAGCGGGCGATTTCCAGTCCGGTTGTCGTGATTTCCCGGCCGTCGACGGTGAGCAGCGTGGTGCGTCATGCGTTGGCGGAGGCGACCGTTCACGCCGGCGCGCAGCACGTGCTTCTCATCACATCGGCGGCGGCCGCGGCGTTGGGCGCCGGGATGCGACCAAATCGCGACGACGTCCGTCTCTCCGTCGTCATGGGCCGCGACGTCACGGACGTGGGATTGTTTGCTTGCGGAGGCACGGTCGCAGAAGGATCGATTCCGTTCGGCGGGCACAGCATCGATGAAGGGATTCGTCTGTACATGATGGATCGCTATCGGTTGATTCTGGGAAACGGGGAAGCGGAAAACCTAAAAATGGGAATGGCTGTGCCGGCCGGGGCGGAGGATGTCGTGATGACGGTCCGCGGGCGGCGCGCGACGGACGGCGTGGAATATGTCGTCGAATTGTCGGCGGAGGAATTGTTTGCAATGATTCGGGAATTGCTTTCTCCGGCGGTTCGGCTTTTGAAACGGATTATTCGGCAGGCCAATCCGGAGATGGCGGAGGATATTTTGCAAAGCGGGATTTTATTTTCCGGCGGGATGGCGAAATTGTCCGGGCTGTCTGATTGGCTTTCGGCGGAGCTGGGAATCGCGGTGCAAGTTCCGGACGATCCGGATTTGGTCGTCGCGGAAGGTTGCGCGGAGGCAGCGGAACATCATAAGCAATACCCGGATCTCTTGTCCGGCGCTTTTCACGAAATCTGAGAACGGGCGGCGAGGGAAATATTTTGTCGGAGGCCGCCGGTTTCTTCCGATGTTTGTTTGTCGAAGATTGGCGTTTGTATAAAAATCAGTCACACAAAACGGAGGTTTGTTTTGTTTTTTTTCGGAACGCGGAAAATTTTGCTCTTTATCGGCATTTTTGCTTTTATGGGACTTTGCGGATGGCTGTGGCGTCATCGCGAGGCTGTGCCCTTTGTGTCGCAGCCGCTTTCGATTGCCACGGCGCCTTTCACGTACACCGTCTCGGAAGGGGCGTTTGCTTTGCGGACGGGCATCGACATCATTGACCAAAATTTGGACAATTGGAAGGAACTGGATGAGCTGAAGAGAAAAAATGAAGCGCTGCTGGCCGAGCAGACGGCGTATTCCGAAATTTTGGCGGAAAATATTCGCCTGCGGGAATTGGCCGGATTCAAGCAGGGATATAAACGCTTCACTTTGCTGGGCGCGAAGGTCATGGTGCGCGATTACGGTTCGTGGACGGATACCATGATTGTCGACCGCGGGGAAGACAGCGGCATCACCAAATATATGCCCGTCATCGTCCCCAAAGGTCTCATCGGTTTTGTGAGCGATGTGTACCAGGATTCCGCTCGCGTGCAGCTCATTACCGATCCGCGCACGACCGTCAGCACTTTGGTGCAGCGTCCGAAATCGCGCATTGTGGCGCTGGTGAAAGGAAACGGGAGCGGCGTGAAAAATTTGTCATTCACCGGGCTGGCGCGGGAAGCGGATATCGTTAAAGATGATGTCTTGATTACTTCCGGTTTCGGCGGGGTGTATCCGCACGGACTTTTGATCGGGACCATTACGGAAGTCGATGACGTCAAGGGCGAAGCCATTCGAAACGCGAAGGTCATGCCGGCTGCCGATTTTGAGCATTTGGAAGAAGTTTTCATTATCGTCAATCCATTTGAAAAAGATATGCCGCCGGAAATCGATCCGAGCATCCCGTTGAAAGCGCCGCCGATGAATCCGAATGCGGAGCAAGCGGAGGTATCGCAATGAGTCGGGTCGCTTTCGCTGCGATTTGCTTTCTGATTTTTTTGCTGCAAAGCGCGTTTCTTCCTTTTCTGTCGGATGGCGTCCGGATGCCGGATCTGTGGCTCGTGGCAGTGGTGATTGCGCTTCTCGCGTACAATCGCACGATGGCGCTTCTCTTCGCGGTCACGGGCGGACTTCTCGCCGACATTGGGACGGGAAATTTTTTCGGCTTGCATTTGTTTCCGTACGTTTTTTCGCTGGCCGTCACGGCGTTTTATATCCGCGAGAAATACCATCGCCGGATTTGGACTTCGCTTCTGTTCGTGACAATGGCGTCGTGCCTGTATATTCCGGCCATGTGGTTTGTGATTTGGCTCGCGGGCGGCGAAATTGTTTTCCGTGATTACGTGTGGTATCGCGGGTTGCCGATGATCGCGCTGAATATTGTGGCGGTGTTTTTCTTGCATCCCTTGCTTTGGAGCGTCAAAAAGGATTGGGTGGCGAAATGGTAACGAAGAAACAACTTCCCAATATCCTGCGGCAGCTGGTACCGAAACAGGAAGAATCCCGATTCGCCCGGATGCTCTATGCGGCCATTTTGCTTTTGTTCGTTTTGACGGGACGTCTTTTTTACGTCCAAATTATCGACGGGGCGTATTATCGGAGCGAAGCGGACGGGAATCGTATCCGCACGGTGCCGATGCAAGCGCCGCGGGGAAATATGTATGATCGAAACGGAATCTTGATGGCCGGTTCCCGCCAGGTGTACAGCGTCGTCATTCCGTACGAACGCAAAACGAAAAAAATTCCGATAGACGAACTGTTTCGCATCGGCGATCTGATTGGACTTCCGGCGGAAATGATTACAAAGAAAATCGAGGACAACAAAAATACATTTTCGCCCGTCGTGCTGAAAACGGATGTGGGACTTGACGTCCTCTCCGTGATCGAAGAGCAGAAACAGGATTTCCCGGATGTGGAAATTGAAATTCAGCCGCTTCGCTACTATCCGTTTCACGACATCGCTTCCCACGTCTTGGGATACGTCGGCGAATCGGGACCGGACGATTTGGACGCCGACGGGCATCCGTATCAGACGACGACCATCGTGGGACGCGCGGGATTGGAATACACGTACAATCGTTATTTGGAAGGGAAAAACGGCTCGCGCGACGTGGAAGTTGATGTGACGGGGCGCGCCGTCCGCAATATTGAAGGCATTCCGCGCATTCAGGGGAAGACCATTCACCTCACCATCGATTCGCGCCTGCAACAAATCGCGGAGGATGCGATAAAAAAACAGCTGGACATCATGCAGGACGAAGGCATTGATTCGACCGGTGTTTCCGTCGTGGCCGTCGATCCGAATACCGGCGCCGTCTTGGCGATGGTCAGCTGGCCGGATTTCGATCCGAACAGTTTCAGCGAAGGCATTTCTTCCGACGAATGGAATGCCATTCTGGAAAATCCGAATCATCCGCTGGAAAATCGCCCGATTTCTTCCATGTACGCGCCGGGTTCCATTTTCAAAGTCATCACGGGCGCGGTCGGCTTGGAGAGTCAGCTCATCACGCCGGAAGAAATGATTTTCGATACGGGCCGCCACTGGATCATTCCGAAACAAAATGCGCAGGGCGAAGCGTTCGGCTGGGTGAATTTCGACAGCGCCATGGCCAAATCCGATAATGTGTATTTTTACGAAGTCGGCCGCCGCGTCGGGATTGATCGCCTGTCCAATATGGCGCGCGCTTTTGGGCTCGGCAAGAAGACCGGCATCGATCTTCCCGTCGAGTCGGAAGGAAATGTCGCCAGCGAAGAATATAAGAAACAGATTTTCGAAGAGGATTGGTATCTGGGGGAAACATTCGATGCGGCCATCGGACAGAGTTACAATCTGATGACGCCGCTCCAAATGACGATGGTCTACGCGGCCATTGCCAACGGCGGTTTCCTGTACCGGCCGTATCTCGTTTTCCGCATTGATAATTTGGATGGGACGCCGTTTTTGGCGACGGAGCCCTTGCAGACCGGGACGATTCCAGTCTCGCAGACGAATCTTCGGATCATTCAAAATTCCCTTCGCGGCGTCATGGGGCACGAAGGGACGGGCGGAAGCGTTTTTGAAAATTATCCGATTCCGATTGCCGGGAAATCCGGGACGGCGGAGACGAATGGGCTCGATAACGGGTGGTTTGTCGCGTATGCGCCTTTTGACAAGCCGGAAATTGTCGTGCTCGTTATGTTTGAGCATGCGGGCTTCGGTAGCAGCTCGGCGGCGCCGGTCGTCAAAACGATCATGGATGCGTATTTCCGTATCGGAGAATTTACGGAAAAAATTGCGCCAAAGAAGGAACTTCCACAGGAAAAACCGAAGACGGTCGATGTCGATGCGAAGAAAGAAGGGGAAACAGAATGAGTCGGGTGGTGGCATTTGTTTCGGGGAAAGGCGGCGTCGGGAAGACGATCCTGTCGGCGGCATTCGGCGTCGCGGCGGCGCGTGCCGGCAAGCGCGTCCTCTTGCTGGATTTGGATATGGGCATGGGAAATTTGGATTTGGCGCTGGGATTATCGCCGAAATATTCCATGCTGGGTCTTTTGATGGGAAAATGCCGCGAAAAAGATGCGCTGCTGTCCGTCATGCCGAGGCTCGATTTTTTGGCCGCGCATTTCAAAAAAGATTGGCGGGACATCAAAAAATCGGATGTGTCGCTCATTCTGAAAGAGTACGCGGATGAGTACGATTTGATTTTGCTCGATTGCCCGGCCGGCATGGGAAAGGGCGTGGAATTTGCCGCAAGAGCGGCGGACACGGTGTACCTTCTCATCGGGCCGTCGGTCGCATCGCTGCGCAGCGTCAAAAGAATGGCCATGCAATTTCCGGAAACGAATGTGCAGGCGCTTTACAATGATTTTTCCGCAGCAGACGAGGTTTCGTTTGCGGAAGCCAGAGCCCAGACGGAGCGGATTTCCTTCGGCGGTTTGATTCCGCATTCGGACGCCGTCAATCGATTGGCGCAGCAAGGGCGTCTTTGGGAATATGAGGAAACATTCCCCTTTGCGCAAGCGGTCGACAAAATCATGGAAGCGATGGACTCCGGCGCCGCTCTTTCGGAAGAAGAATGGATTTCCTTTTTGAAAAAAGAAAAAACGGGGACGCGGGGCGCGGATGACGAGACGCTTTCCGGTTTGTCCCGCTTGCATCGGATGCGTCTCGGCGCGCGCTACGGAAAGCGAGGCAGACGTTGAGTATCACGGACATTTTAAGGAAAATCGACGAGACGCTCCTCTTTGTCATTTTTGCGTTGGTCGGAATGGGAATCGTCGCGATTGCTTCGGCGACCCATGCCAATAACCCGGACACGCCGGATCGCTTTTATTTTGTGATGCGCCAAGGGATTTTCTTTCTCGTCGGATTTTCGGCCGCGGTGTACAGTCTGAAATATGATTATCGGCTGCTCATTAAATATACGAAATGGATTTATCTTGCGAATTGTCTCATGCTGCTCGCTGTCCTTTTCTTCGGGACCAGTGCGCTCGGCGCGCAGCGTTGGTTTCAAATCGGACCGATTACGATCCAGCCTTCGGAATTTTCCAAGCTGCTCATGATTATTTGTCTGGCGCATTTTTTTTCCACGCGGCGGGACGGATTTCAGACGTGGAAAAGTTTGCTTCCCTTGATCGGAATCATGTCGATTCCCGTCGGGCTCGTTTATTGGCAGCCGGATTTGGGGACGAGCATTATCATCGGCGCCATTTCGCTTGGCATGCTGTATCTGGCGGGTTTGTCGCCCCGTATCGCCAAGCAAGGATTGCTGGCCGCACTCGTTTCTGTGCCCTTTGCCTGGTTTTTTCTCTTGCATGATTACCAAAAAGAACGAATCATGGTGCAGCTGTCTCCGGACATCGATCCGACCGGCTCCGGCTACCACATCATTCAATCGCAAATTTCTATCGGCAGCGGCGGATTTATCGGGAAAGGACTCTTTGAAGGGACGCAGAACCAGCTGAATTTTTTGCCGGAAAATCACACGGATTTTATTTTTTCCGTGATTGGAGAAGAAATGGGATTCGTCGGCGCTCTGTTTCTATTATTTCTTTTTTTTCTGCTTCTCTATCGGACCATCATGATTTCCCGCGTTTCCGGCGATGCGTTCGGAAGCTTTATCGCCTGCGGCATTTTTTCCATGTGGCTGGCGGAAATTTTCGTCAATATCGGGATGACCATTCGCGTCATGCCCGTCACGGGGATCCCGCTTCCCTTCATCAGTTACGGAGGGAGCGCGCTCGTCGTCAATTTGCTTTGCTGCGGCCTTTTGATGAATATTTATCTGCGGAAAAAGCGGCAGATGTTCAACTGAAAATAATAATAAAAGATTGAGGAGAATGGGATGAATCAAGTCAGAATCGATCCGGTGTGGCTGACGCATATCGAGAAACCGGCGCGCTATATCGGCGGGGAGTGGAACAGCGTCGTCAAGGACCACGACGCGGTCGATGTGCGCGTGGCGCTTGCGTTTCCGGATGTGTACGAAGTCGCCATGAGCCATTTGGGGCTGAAAATCATTTACAGCGTCATCAATAAAAGAAAAGACGCCTTGGCCGAGCGCGTCTATGCGCCGTGGGTGGACATGGAAGCGCTCATGCGGGAGAAAGGTCTTCCGCTTTTTTCGCTGGAAACGAAATGCCCGGTGCGCGATTTTGACGTGCTCGGTTTCACGCTGCCGTATGAGATGTGCTACACGAATGTCCTCAATATGTTGGCGCTGTCCGGCATTCCGTTTCATACGGAGGAGCGCACGGAGACGGATCCCTTCGTCATCGCCGGCGGTCCTTGCGTCTACAATGCGGAGCCGGTCGCCGATTTCTTCGATTTGTTTTTGATTGGCGAAGGCGAAGACATGATCGGCGAATTCATTGAAGTATTGAAAATGTGGAAACAGGAGGGACGTCCCGGCGGTCGCGGAGAATGTTTGCGCCGCGCCGCGAATATCAAAGGCGTGTACGTCCCGTCGCTCTATGAAATTTCCTACGATGCCGACGGCCGATTTTTATCCGCCGCTTCCAAAATCAAAGAGGCGGCGCTTCCGGTCGAAAAGCGCATTATTCAAAATATGGACGCCGTCACGGTGGATGATCGGCCGATTTTGCCGCATATCGAAATTGTGCATGACCGCGCCGTTTTGGAAATGTTTCGCGGGTGCAGCCGCGGCTGCCGTTTCTGCCAGGCCGGGATGATTTACCGTCCGGTGCGCGAGAAATCGGAAGAGCGCCTTCGTGAGATTGCCGCGAAACTGATCGAAAGCACGGGCTACAATGAAATGTCGCTCATGTCGCTCTCCTCGGCCGATTATTCGAAATTGGGCGAGCTCGTCGATCATCTGCTCGCGGATTTTCAAGAGAAACGGGTGAGCGTGAGCCTGCCGTCCCTTCGCGTCGACAGCTTTTCCGTCGACATCGCCAAAAAAATTCAGCAAGTGCGCAAAAGCGGCCTGACACTCGCGCCGGAAGCCGGGACGCAACGAATGCGCGACGTGATCAATAAAAACGTCACGGAAGAAGACATCATGTCGGCGTGCGAGAATGCGTTTCAAAACGGCTGGAGCAAAGTGAAATTGTATTTCATGATGGGGCTTCCGACGGAAACGGACGAGGATTTGAAAGGGATTGCCGATTTGGCGATACGGATTCAGGAATTGTACAAAAAAGTCCGCGGCCGTTACGGCGTCAAAATCACGGTCAGCGTTTCCAGCTTCGTTCCCAAACCGTTCACGCCCTTTCAATGGATGGGGCAATGCGGCGTCGAAGAAATTGAGCGAAAACAGCAATATCTGAAATCTTGCTTTGCCGGGACGCGAAATATCAAATACGCCTATCACGACGCGAAGACGGGACTCATCGAAGCCGTCCTGGCCAGAGGCGACCGGAAACTTTCGCGCGTGATTGAGCGCGTGTGGAAATGCGGCGGCACATTTGACAGCTGGACGGAATTTTTTGATTACGACCGCTGGCTGGACGCCTTTGAATACTGCGGCATCGATCCCGATGAGTATTGCGCGCGGGAGCGGGACTTGCACGAGCCGCTGCCGTGGAATTTGATTTCCTGCGGCGTTTCCGATGATTTTCTGCGTCGGGAATGGCGGCTGTCGCAAAAAGGAATCACGACGGAAGATTGTCGGCGCCATCCTTGCAACGGTTGCGCCGTCTGCCCGGTGCTACCCGCGGCGATTGTCGATTATCACAAGGAGAACGAAGGCCATGAGAAGGCTGTTTTTGTCTATCGCGAAAGGTGAGGAAGTCCGCTTCCTCGGCCATTTGGATTTACTGCGCACGCTGGAGCGCGCCGTCATGCGCACGGGGCTGATCGCGACCTTTTCCGAAGGATTCAATCCGCATATGCGCATCGCTTTGGACGCGGCGCTCGGCGTCGGCGTGGCCTGCGATCCGCTGTACATGGAGCTTCGTGTGGAAAGCGGAGAAAGTTTGGAGGAGATCCGAGAGAAACTCTCCGCCGCGTGTCCGATGGGCATTCGCATCCACACCGTCATCGAGGCGGCGCCGGAATGGCCGAAGCTGATCAATTTTTTAAATGAAGATGCTTACGAGGCGGAAGGCCCTGTCTGCGGAAATATTTCCGAGGCGGCCATCGCAGAAAAATTGGCGGAATTTCACGCCGCCGAGCAAGTTCTCTATGAGCGCGTCACGCCGAAAAAGACGCGGACGATTGACGTGAAGACGCTGCTGACCGCGCCGGTAGAAATCGAAATCAAAGGCGACCGCGCCTATCTTCGCTTTTCCATTCTGCGCACATCGACCGGCAGTATCCAGCCGCGAGATTTGTGGAAACTTTTCGCCGAGTGCTACGGAATGCCGTGGAAGGCCGGAGAATTGGTGTGCCAACGCATCGGCGCATTTCATTTGGAAGACGGGAAACGCACGACGCCTTTAGATCCGCATGCGTTTCCGCCGAAAAAGCCGGCAGCGGGAAAGCGGGAAACGAAATGAGAGAAATGTTGCTCGCTGTCTATCCGCGGGAGACGCGCATGGCCGTGTGCGAAAATGGGAAGCTCGTTGATTTTGCGGCGGAACGAGATGAGGAAGAAAGCTTGGTCGGGCGCGTCTATCGCGGCGTCGTGAAAAATGTCGTGCCGACGGTCAAGGGACGTTTTCTGGATATCGGCATCGGCCGGAATGTGTTTCTGCGGGACGCCGACGCGCTCGCTTCCGGGAAAAATTTTCCGACGGAGGGCGTGGCCTGTCTCGTACAAATTCTGAAAGACGGGACGGACACGAAAGGTCCGCTTGTCACGATGAAAATTTCCTTCCCGTCCCGCCACGTCGTCTTGCTCGCGGAATCGGATTACATCGGCATCTCACGAAAAATTACGAGTGACGGCGAACGTGCCCGGCTTCGTGAGACGGTGAAACGAATCGTGCCGAAAGGGCTGGGCGTTATTTTGCGCACGTCGGCAGCCGGCGCGACGACGGATGTGCTCGAAGCGGAACTGTCGCGGATGGTCGCGCTTTGGGAAACGGTGCAAAAGCGCGCGCGCATTCAAAAATCGCCCGGTCTGATTTGGCGTGACGGGCAGCTCGCCATCCGCGCACTCCGGGAATATGGGACGGACGACACCGACGCGATTGTCACGAACGACGAAGAAACGGCGGAGCGGCTGTCGTCACTCTTGCAAGAAGAAGGGCAGGGACGCATGAAAATTCGTCTCGAAAAAGGCGATCTGTTTCAATCGCACGGCATCGAAGACGACGTGGCGCTTCTCTTTTCGCGCGAAGTGCCGCTTCCGTCGGGCGGGAGCCTCGTCATCGAGCATACGGAAGCGCTGACGGCCATCGACGTCAATTCCGGCGGTTTCCAAAGGGCGGGCATGTCCCACGCGGAGGCGGCATGCTTGGTGAATACGGAAGCGGCGGCGGAAATCGCGCGGCAAATTCGGATGCGCGGAATCGGCGGCATCATTTTGATTGATTTTATCGATATGGAAACGGACGCGCAGAAAGAGAGCGTCGTCGCGGCGTTGCGAGCGGCTGTTTCCAAAGACTGCGTCAAGACCGTGGTGCTCGGCATGACGAAATTGGGCCTCGTCGAGATGACGCGGAAACGGACGGCGCGCCGCCTTTCGGACAGGTACACGGAAATGTGCCCCCTTTGCGCCGGCAGCGGTCGCGTCCCCTCGGCGGCCTCCGTCGTCCTTTCCATCCATCGCGCGCTGGCAAGGGAGAAAGGAAAAGCGAGCTGGCCGATTGCCATCGAATGCCATCCCGACGTCGCCCAAATTTTATCGGAGCCGGACGAGCTGTTTCTTCTGAAATCGATTTCCTGGCGCCCCGTGCGCATTGTGGAAAATGCGGCGCTGCGACGGGACGTCTTCAGCCTGCTTCGAGACAGTGAAATGGAGTGAACGATGAAAATTTTTCAAAGCGAAAAAGAATTTGACGATGCCGTCAGAGACGCGAAGGGATTTTTGCTCCTCGCTTTCGTCGCGTCCTGGTGTCGTCCTTGTCGGCTCATGATTCCCACGGTCGAAAAAATAGAAACGGAATGCAAAGAGGTGCGCGTCTGCGGTATCGATGTGGATGCGATGGACAGTTTCTGTGAAAATTTTTCTCTCATGGGGACGCCGACGTACATTTTGTTTCAAAACGGAACGGAAAGAGGACGCATCGTCGGTTATCATGATGAAGAGTCATTTCGTCAAAAATTGAAAAATTTGATGGAAGAGGAAACGATGTAGATTGTTTTCTTTTTTTTATCATCGAAAGAGCTGCTTCGGCAGCTTTTTCTTTTGCGCTCTCCGAAATTTTCCGAGACAGTTTCGCTTGGCTGTGGTAGAATAGAGGCGTTACGATAAACGGAGGTGAGAGCATGGGTGAATTGATTGGGTATGCGGAAATGTTTTGGCCTTTCATTGTATTGGCCTTGATTTTCTATTTCTTTATGTACAAACCGCAAAAGAAACACGAAGAGGAACGCACGAAATTTTTGGCGGCGTTGGCGATTGGCGACGACGTCGTCACGGCGGGCGGCATTCATGGGGTCGTGAAGTTGATTCGCGATACATATGTGTTGCTGGAAATCGCCGAGGGCGTGATCATTCAGATTGAAAAGGCGGCGATTGCCAAGAGTCTGGCGTCTGCGGCGGACGACGAAGAGGTCGAGGTCGTGGAAGAGGTCGTCGAAGTGGAAGAGGACGACAAGGGGAAACCGGCGGAGTCTTCGAAATGATAACGGATGTGCGGGAAGCCAAGAAACGGCTTCGCGCCGCCATGCTCGGCAAGGAGCGCGCGCTTTCGGAAACGGAGATTGCGGCGATGACCGGTGCGCTCACAAAAGCGCTCGCGAATTTTCCCGCGTGCCGGAGAGCGCGAAAAATTTTGGCGTATTTGTCGCTTCCCGGTGAAGCCGATTTGGATCCGTTTCTGGGAAAAGCGCTGGAAGAAGGAAAAGAAATTTTCGTCCCGGTTTGCTTGCCGGATTTTCGCATAGAAGCGGGACGGCTTTGGAATATGGAGCATTTTGCGAAAGGACCGTACGGGCTTCGCGATTTGCCGCCGGGCTATGAGACGGTGGCGCCGGAGGATTTGGATTTGGTGCTCATTCCGGCGGTGGCCGTCGACGGCGTAGGACATCGGCTTGGACGCGGTGCCGGGTATTACGACCGTTTCCTCTCAAAAATTTCCATAGAGAAACGGGTGGCGGTCGTGTGGGATTTTCAGCTGGCGGACACTGTGCCGCACGAAGCGCATGATTTGCCTGTGGGCGTCGTCATCACGGAAAAAAGGAGTATTGTATTTTGAACGAGAATGAAAAGAAAGCGGCTCCGTTGCGCAAGGGCGCGTTACTGCGTTTCTTTGTCGTCATCGGTGTCATTGTCGCCGTTTTTGCCGGGACCATCGGTTGGCTCGCCGGCAGCATTCGGCAGGGGCTCGATCTGCAGGGCGGGACGCATATCGTCATGCAGGCGGAAGATACCGAGCAGAACAAAGTCACGCCGGAAGCCGTGAACCAAGTCATTAACATTATGCAAAAGCGCATCAACGAGATGGGGCTCACCGAGCCAATCATTCAGCGCGAAGGCGGAAACCGGATCATCATCGAGCTTCCGGGAGAAAAGGATCCGCAAAAGGCGATTGAAACGATTGGGAAGACCGCTGTCCTCGAATTCAAGAACGAAGAGGGCGTCGTCTGCCTGACGGGCGAAGACCTGAAAGACGCCAGAGAGCAGATGGGGCAGAATCAGAGCCCCGTCGTCGCGCTCCAATTCACGGACGCGGGCGGCGATAAATTCGCGGCGCTGACGTCGGCGAATATCGGACGTCACATCGGGATTTATCTCGACGGCGAACTCTTGACGAATCCTGTCGTCAATGACGCGATTACGGGCGGCTCGGCGGTGATTACCGGGCAGCGCACGCTGGACGAAGCGAAGGATCTCGCGATTTTGCTCCGCAGCGGCGCGCTTCCCGTCAAAGTGTCCGTCATGGAAGTGCGGACCGTCGGCCCGTCGCTGGGGCAGGATTCCAAAGATAAATCCGTCACGGCGTTCACCATCGGGCTTTCGCTCGTCGTGCTCTTCATGCTCGGGATGTATCGCATGGCCGGCTTCGTCGCCGATATTGCGCTGCTCGTCTACGTGCTGATTTTGCTCGGCATCCTCTCCGCGCTGCAAGCGACGCTGACCTTGCCTAGTATCGCCGGCGTCATCTTGTCCATAGGGATGGCCGTCGACGCGAACATTTTGATTTTCGAGCGTTTCAAAGAAGAAATCGCATCCGGGAAAATTTTGCGCTTGGCGGTGCAAGCCGGTTTCAAGCGCGCCTTCACCACGATTTTTGATGCGAACATGACCGTCATCATCACGTCGGCCATCCTGTTCTTCCTCGGAAGCGGCACCGTCAAAGGCTTTGCATTTACGCTGGGTCTCGGCGTCGCCGTCAGTATGTTTACAGCCATTACCGTGAGCCGCACGCTTTTGATGCTCCTCATTAATGCCTCTTGGATTCACAATCCGTGGTGGTTTGGCGGAAAGACGGGGTACGACAGATGAGCGGTTTCAATATTATTTCCAAATGGAAACTCTGGTTCACCGTCTCCGGTTTGGCCGTTATTTTGTCCATCGCGGCCATCTTGGTGAACGGTTTCAATTTCGGTATTGATTTCACCGGCGGCACGATTTTGGATTTGTCTTTCGGGCAAAATGTGACCGTCGCCGCCGTGCGCGAAGAATTGAAAGAAGACGGACTGGAAACGAGCGTTATCCAGCTCTCCGGCGACACTTTTGAAGAGAGCGGACGAAACGTGATTATCCGCACGAGAAATCTGTCCAGCGAAGAAGCGCAGACGGTCATTTCTCACATCGCGGACGGACTGGGCGAAGTGGATGTAAACCGTATCGAAACGGTCGGCGCCGTGATCGGTTCGGAAGTCACGCAGCACACGCTCCTCAATGTCGTGCTCAGCATGGCGTTCCTGATCGGTTATATGTCGCTTCGCTTTGAGCATCGCATTGCCATCTCGGCTATCGCGGCGATTTCGCACGACATTCTGATGGTACTGGGAATTTTTGCTTTCTTCCAATTGGAAATCGACGGCAGTTTCCTCGCGGCCATTCTGACGGTGCTCGGCTACTCTATGAACGAATCCGTCGTCATTTTCGACCGCATTCGCGAAAATTTGCACACGCACAAGAAGACGGACAGCTACGAAGTGCTCGCGAACGATTCCATTCACCAGACGATTCGCCGCTCCTGCTACACGCTGACGACGACGATGTTCGCCGTGGCGTCGCTTTATTTCTTCGGCGGCGACACGACGAAAAATTTCGCGCTCGTCATGATGATCGGTTTCATCAGCGGCGCGTACTCGTCCATCTGCGTCGCCAGCTCGCTCTGGGTGAAATGGCATGAGCACGGAAACAGCATGAGAAACGCGCGCCCGTCGAAAAAGGAATTGACGGATGCGGCAGAGGGGGAGACAGTTAGCAATTAGCAATTAGCAGTTAGCAGTTAGTAGTTGAGCCCGGCTGTAGCTTGTTTAGTTTTGGCGGCATTTGTGGTTTTCGACGTATAAAAAATCGCGCGCAGCGCGTACCTGCACTGCTAACTGCTCGCTACTCACTGCTCACTTTTTACGCGCTACTTGCCGTTTCTTTGCGGACGCGGAATATTCTTCCATGCTTACCAAGTATCGTTTCTTGCATTGCGGGAACGAAAAAATTTTTATATAATAGCGAAAATAAAAAATATTTCTCTTCAGGGCAAGGTGAAAATCCTTACCGGCGGTGATGGGAGACATCCTCAGCCCGCGAGCGCTTAAGCGTTGATCCGGTGTGAATCCGGAGCCGACAGTGAATCGGATGCGTTCCGAAAGTCTGGATGGAAGAAGAGTCTTTTTGTGACGGGACTGCCTCTTGAAGAGCGATTTGCTTTTGGGAGGTGGTTTTTTGTTTTCCGATGAAGATATCGGATATATGGCGCGGGCGCTGGAGCTGGCTTCACGCGGGCGGGGAATGACGCGGCCGAATCCGATGGTCGGGGCCGTGCTGGTCAAAAACGGGCGAATTGTCGGCGAGGGCTGGCATCACCGATTCGGCGCGCCGCACGCGGAGATCGAAGCGATTCAAAATTGTAAAATCAGCGTGAGAGGCGCAACGCTGTATGTGACGCTGGAGCCTTGCGCGCATTACGGGAAGACGCCGCCCTGCGCCGCGCGGCTCATCGAGGAGGGGATCGGGCGCGTCGTCTGCGCGATGATCGATCCGAATCCGCTCGTGTCCGGGAAAGGTGTCGCGGCGTTGGAAGCGGCCGGGATTCCTGTGACGGTCGGCGTGCTGGAAACGAAGGCGCGGCGACTGAATGAAACGTTCATCAAATACATTACGGAGCGGAAACCTTTCGTGACGTACAAGACGGCCATGTCGCTCGACGGGCGCACGGCTTGCCGCACCGGCGATTCGAAATGGATTTCTTCCGAAGTGTCGCGGGCGGACGCGCATCGGCTTCGCGGGGAAACGGCGGGCATTCTGGTCGGAATCGATACGGTGCTTGCCGACGATCCGCTCTTGACGACACGGCTCGACGGGCTGCCGGATCCCGTGCGTATCGTGGCCGACAGCCGCCTTCGGATACCGCTTTCGGCGAAATTGCTGCAAGAGCCGGGGCGCGTGATTGTGCTGACGACATCGGCGGCGCCGCGCGAAAAACGAATCGAATTGCAAAATCGCGGCGTCGATATCATCATTGCGGACACGGGGAGCGGCCACGTGGATTTACCCATGGCGATGACGGGGCTGGCGATGAGCGAGATTGATTCCGTGCTGCTGGAAGGCGGTGCGACGCTGGCGGAGGCGGCCTTTCGCGCCGGGATCGTGGACAAAATGATTGCGTATATTGCGCCGGTTTTGATTGGCGGAAAAGACGCGCCCGGCGTCCTCGCAGGTCTCGGCGCGGCGACAATGGCTGACGCTGTCCGGCTTTGCGACATGACCTATGAAGCGAGCGGGCCGGACATCAAAGTGACGGCCTATGTGGCGCGGGAGAAAGACCATGTTCACGGGAATCATTGAAGAAATCGGGACCCTCGCGGCAATCCGAAGAGGAAACCAATCCATTTCGCTTACCGTTTCCTGTCACAAAGTGCTGGAAGGGACGAAAGTTGGCGACAGCATCGCGACGTCGGGCGCGTGCCTCACGGTGACGAGCCTTTTGGAAACGGGATTCACCGCCGACGTGACGCCGGAAACGCTGCGGCGCACAGCTTTTGCCGAATGGCCGGTCGGGACGCGCGTCAATTTAGAGCGCGCGCTGACACTCTCTTCGCGCCTCGGCGGCCATCTCGTTTCCGGCCACATCGACGGCACGGGACGGATTGTGGAGAAACGAAATGTCGGAAACTCGGTGGAAATTTCCGTTTCCGCAGACGTCGCGCACATGAAATATATTTTGGAAAAAGGATCGGTCGCAGTCGACGGCGTGAGCCTCACGGTCGCCGCACGAGAGACGGGGCGTTTCACCGTTTCCGTCATTCCCGAGACCGCCGGCAAGACGACGATTTTGGAGCGGCGCATAGGAGACCTTGTCAATTTGGAATGCGATATGGTCGGGAAATACATCGAGCAATTTTTGAAACAGCCGGATGGCGGCTTGTCGACAGAAAAATTAAAAACGATTTTATAAGGAAGCGCTGATTGAATCGTTATCTTATTTTGCGACCAGCCTAATTATGTAAGACAAGGAAAAGGGTGACGCAGATAGTGAACCCTATCTAAGGAACCCTTTGACGCAGTATTGCATAATTAGGCCGCAAAATAAGATTCTTCGATTCAATTAGTGGTTCCGCAAGGGGGATACATGGAATTTCAATACGATTCCGTCGAAGAGATTGTCGCGGAGCTGAAAAAAGGAAAGATTGTCATCATGCAGGACGCGGAATCGCGCGAGAATGAGGGCGATTACATTTGCGCGGCGGATTTTGCGACGACGGAAAATATGAATCGGATGGCCGTGGAGGCGCGCGGCGTGATTTGCATGCCGATGGACGGCGCGCTTGCGGATAAATTGTATCTGGGACCGATGATTCGGCGAAACACGGACAATCACCAGACCGCGTTTCTGGAATCCATCGACCATGTGGAAACGGGGACGGGCGTCTCGGCGGCTGAGCGTGCGCTGACGTGCCGGAAAGCCGTCGCGCCGGGAGCGAAGCCGGAAGATTTTCGCCGCCCTGGGCATCTGTTTCCACTGCGTGCGCGGAAATGGGGCGTGCTGGAGCGGCCGGGACACACGGAAGCAACCGTGGATCTCTGCCGCCTGGCCGGTCTTTCGCCCGCGGGACTTTGCTGCGAAATCATGAATCCGGACGGCACGATGGCGCGGAAACCGGAGCTCTTCGCTCTGGCGCGGGAAAAAGGAATGAAGATAGGAAACATCCAAGATTTGATTTCTTATCGAAAGAAACACGAGAAACTCGTCGACCGCGTCGCGGAGGCACGGCTGCCCACGCGCTACGGCGATTTCAAAATTATCGGCTACATCAATCGGCTGAACGGGGAGCACCACGTTGCGCTCGTCATGGGGGAGGTCGACGACGGCGCGCCGGTCCTGACGCGCGTGCATTCCGAATGCCTCACGGGCGATTGCTTCGGCTCGCTTCGTTGCGACTGCGGCGAACAATTTGATACGGCGATGCGGCGGATTGCCGAGGAAGGGCGCGGCGTCATGATTTATCTGCGCCAAGAAGGCCGCGGCATCGGGCTGATTAATAAAATCCGTGCCTACGCGCTCCAAGACCAAGGCTACGACACCGTGGAAGCGAATCTCGCGCTCGGCTTTGCGGCCGATTTGCGCGATTACATGGTCGGCGCACAAATGCTGCGCGATTTGGGCGTCGCGGACATTCGTCTTCTCACGAACAATCCCGATAAAATTTACGAAGTCGCCGATTATGGCATCCGCATCACCGAGCGCGTGCCGATCCAAATGGCGGCCGGCAAAGAAGACGCCGCATATCTCAAAACGAAAAAAGAAAAAATGGGTCATATGCTTGATTAAGTTTATTCTCAAGGAGGAAACATCATGAATGTCATTTCCGGTCTTTACAACGAAAGCAAGATTCGCGTCGGCATCGTCGCGTCCCGTTTCAATGAAATCATCGTGAATAAACTCATTGGCGGCGCGGAAGATGCGCTCGCCCGTCACGGCGTCGACACGGACACCGTCGACCTCGCCTGGGTCCCAGGCGCGTTTGAAATCCCGCTCGCGGCGAAAAAAATGGCGGAATCCGGTCGCTACGACGCCATCATCTGCCTCGGCGCCGTCATTCGCGGCGAGACCGATCATTACGAGCACGTCGCGACGGAAGTCACCAAGGGTATCGCGCAGGCGTCCCTTTCCGCCGGCATCCCGATTCTCTACGGCGTCCTCACGACGGACACGGTGGAGCAGGCGCTGAATCGTGCGGGTTTGAAATCGGGAAATAAAGGATTCGAATGCGCGATGGACGCGCTGGAGCTCGCCAGTCTTTTCAAAAAATTGTAAAAACAGTACAAAAGACAGTTGCGTCATACGATAGTTCTTGTATAATGGATTCGATGAACAAGGGAAACCGATTTCGTCGAATCTTTTCTTTTGGAAAATGATTTTCAAAGTTTTCTGAGGAAAGGCGGTGTGTGTGGCGTGATTATTTTACCGATAGCGGTAGGAGGATCCACGTTTATTGGATGTATTTATCTACTTCTTGCTTTTTATGTTGAATTCAAAATACTCATTTTCTTGCTGAAGAAATTGTTTTGGTTGAGCAAGAAAATCATTTTGTTTGTTTGGAAAATGCTACGGTCATCAAGGACGCGCCAAGCTTTTGATCTTTTTTGTGTAGCGGTTCTTGATTCCGTTTGTGCATTTCAAAATCGCTTAAAACAAATTTCTTTTTGGGATTGCTTGCTTGCCTTGTTTGCCGCCTTGTTGGCGATTCCGTTGAGTATTATTGTCGGGTTTTTCAATGGGGCGTTGGCGATTTTATTCGGGTATTCGACCGAAATGGCGGATACGATTTTGGCATTGTATTCTTGGGGCTCTTGGCCGATTTTGATTTTCATTATTTTCAGATATGTGAAACGATTTTTGCAAAAGAGATTTTTCTCCCATGCGGAAGCCTGTTAAACGGATGTTTCCTGATTTCCCAAAAAAATGAGCACGGCAAGCGTTTCTGTTTCCACTTGCAATATTTGACAAAAAAATATATACTGTACGCATACTCATCAAGAGCAATCGAGGGACTGGCCCTTTGACGTTGCAGCAACCACCCTTGCGGGAAACGGTGCTAATTCCAGCAGTGCAAACTGACAGATGAGGGCGGGTTCCCTCTTATCGAGGGATTTTTTTGTTGAATTTCTTTTTTGAAACGATAGATGGGAAAGGAATATTTTTTCGGAGGAGGGATATGATGGCGAAGAAGGTATTTTTTACGTCGGAATCGGTGACGGAGGGGCATCCGGATAAAATTTGCGACCAGATTTCGGATGCGGTGCTGGATGAAATATTGGCGCAGGACCCGACGGGGCGCGTCGCGTGCGAGACGATTGTGACGACGGGGCAGGTGCATATCTTTGGGGAAATCACGACGACGGCGCATGTGGATTTCCCGAAAATTATCCGCAAGACGATCAAGGATATCGGATACGACCGCGCGAAATACGGTTTCGATTGCGAGACGTGCGGGATTTTGGTTTCCATCGATGAGCAGTCGCCGGATATCGCGCGGGGCGTGGATCAATCGCTGGAGGCGCGGCAAGACGCGGCGGATCGATACGACATCGGCGCGGGGGATCAGGGAATGATGTTCGGCTACGCGACGAATGAGACGCCGGAATTTTTACCGCTGCCCTTGGCGATGGCGCATCGGCTGTCGCGGCGCTTGGCGGAGGTCCGAAAGAATGGGACGCTTCCGTATCTGCGGCCGGACGGAAAGACGCAGGTGACGGTGGAGTATGATGACGGGAAACCGGTGCGCATCGATGCGATTGTGGTGTCGTCGCAGCATGACGAGAATGTCTCGCATGAAACGATTGAAAAAGATTTGATCGAAAAGGTGATTCGCGTGGTGATTCCGGCGGAGTATCTGGATGCGGATACGAAATATTACATCAATCCGACGGGGCGCTTTGTGATTGGCGGGCCGCAGGGAGATGCGGGACTGACGGGGCGGAAAATCATCGTCGATACGTATGGCGGCATGGCGCGTCACGGCGGCGGCGCGTTTTCCGGAAAGGATCCGACGAAAGTGGATCGCTCGGCGGCGTATGCGGCGCGCTACGTGGCGAAAAATATTGTGGCAGCGGGCATCGCGGATCGCTGTGAAATCCAGCTGGCCTACGCGATTGGCGTCGCCAAACCGGTCTCGGTCCTCGTGGATACATTTGGCACGGGAAAAATTCCGGAAGAAACCATCGCGGAATTGATTCACAAAAATTTCGAGCTGCGCCCGGCAGGCATCATCGATATGCTCCAACTGCGTCGTCCGATTTATCGTCAGACGGCGGCATACGGTCATTTCGGTCGCACGGATGTGGATTTGCCGTGGGAGCATACGGATAAGGCGGAGGTTCTTCGCAAGGAAGCGGGGATTTAGTGCACAGGATGGCGTGCTTGGCTGTTTTGTCAGGCAGGATTGAGACGTCAGACGTCAGACGTCAGACAATCAGACGTCAGACCGCGATTGACTTTTTTTGTCAGGCGCGAGATAGTTGTTAGTTTTTAGCTGTTAGCTTTTAGTTTTAAGCGGCGTCGCTTCGCGACATTTTTGTATTGCGCCTTTGGCGACCCATCATCTGCTTCCTCCGGAGGCATCTTCCTCCAAAGGAAGGCTAAATCGGTGGTGGCTTCGCGCATTTTTTATAAAAATCATCGCGCATTGCGCTAATTAAATAAAAAAATATTTTTCACGCCCCGTATCGTGGGACGTGATACAATAGGGGACATACA